>CAKKRB010000077.1 GCA_919902485.1 Omnitrophica bacterium GWA2_41_15
ATTTTTTCTGCAGAAAAGTCATGTTTTTAAAATACGCAAATGCGTCTGTGATATTTCCGGGCGGATTCGGCACCATGGACGAGTTTTTTGAGACCATCACGCTTATTCAGACACAGAGGATGGAAAGGTTTCCTGTGGTGCTGGTGGGGAGCGAATACTGGAAAGGATTGGTAGACTGGGTCAAGAAATCAATGGTCAGCACTAATCGTGTTTCAGAAGAAGACCTGGACATATTCTCCATAGTAGATGAGCCCGCAGATGTCGTCAGGAGCATAAAGAAATTTTATTCTAAATAATAAGTAGTATTGCTGCCCAGACCAGCAGGTTTCGAGGACGCAAAATTTTCCCAGCGTGAAAATTTTGCTCCGTTTTGACCTTCGCTCGTCCCGTCACTATTTGTGACGGGACACCTGCCCGCTCAGGTCAAAAAGGCCTTTCAACCCGCTGGTCTGGGCAGCAAAATAATATTTAATAGTTGACTCCAGGATGCCAGAGTACATGTAAGAGATATTTTTTGTGTTGAAAATAAGAAAAGTTAGGTATATAATCCATTTATGGCTCACAGGTTTATCAGCGATTTAAAAGAGGGGGAAGTAGTAGAGTCTGTTTATCTTGTAAGAGAAAAGTCTTTTGACACCACCAAGAACGGCAACCCGTATATCTCGCTAGAGGTTTCAGACAAGACAGGCATGGTGGATTGCAGGAAATGGGACGCTTTGAAGTCGCTATTCGACTCTTTCAGCGTAGATGATTTTGTAAAGGTAAGGGCCAAGGTTGAGTTCTACAAAAACTACCCACAGTTAAAGCTGGACTCCATAGAAAAGATAGACGATAAATCAGCTGATATCTCGCTCTACATGCCTGTTTCAGATAAAAACAGGGAAAAGATGTTTAAGGATTTTTTATCTGAACTGGGGTCTATGGAAAATACCTATCTCAGATCCTTGATACACGGCATATTTTCAGACAGAGATACCGTTGAAAAATTCAAAACATCGCCTGCTGCCACGGATTTTCACCACCCGTATATAGGGGGGCTTCTGGAACATACGCTGGGCTGCGTTGAACTTGCAAAACTTATAGCTTTAAAACATAAAGATATAAACATGGACTTGCTTTTATGCGGCACCGCTCTTCATGACATAGGGAAAATAGACGAGCTTTCGTATAAAAGGAGTTTTTATTATACGGATAAAGGCAGGCTCATAGGCCATATTGTCTTGGGCGCGAATATTATCAGTTCTGCAATTGACGGCATAGAAAATTTTCCCGAGGAATTAAAAAACCTTATGCTTCATATAGTGCTCAGCCACCACGGAGAACATGAATGGGGCTCTCCTAAAAGACCTATGTGTTTCGAGGCCATTATATTGCATCATATAGACAATCTTGACGCCAAGATAAACGGCTTCAGGCATTTTGTAAAGACATACAATGACCCTGATTCCAGCTGGACAAAGCACAGTAAAATGTTCGGAGAATTTTTATATAAAAAATCGCCCCTCGTCTCGCCCGCCACCTTTGATGGCGAGGCGGACTCGGGATCAAATTTTGTGTAACAAAATTTTAGGTCCTTCGACAGCTAAAATGCTCGCTTTGCTCGCATTTCTTTACGCTGTTTCAGGATCAAATTTGCTTCGCAAATTTGGGAGGTGAAATATGAAGAAAAAGAAAGTTAATAAAATAGCCAAAAAGCCGGTGAAGAAGGCAAAGAAAAAAGCAGCCATGGCTAAAAAACAACCTGCTAAGAAGTCTACGTCTATACCGAGGGGCGCGTCTCTTGAAGAGGTGGGTGTAGTTACCCATTATTTTCCAAAAGTGGACGCAGCTGTTGTAAAGCTTACAAAAGGCGCTCTTTCTGTAGGAGAGCAGATCATGATAAAGGGCCATACATCTGATTTTAAGGAAAAAGTGGGATCTATTCAACTGGACCATGCGCCCATACAAAATGCGGAACAGGGAATGGAGATAGGCCTTAAGGTTAAGTCAAAAGTAAGGGAACACGATGTTGTGTATAAGCTCTTAACATAATGTAGGGGAGGGTTTTAAACCCTCCCCTACTTGATTTTATCGCAAATTGTGGTATACTCTTTGATGAAGCCGATAAAGTTACAGAAAAAAGCCTGATACAAAGGCTAAGCAGGATCGCGCAAAGCGACCAATCTTTATCGGCTTCTTTTTTTATATGGGGAACAATAATAATTATAATATGATAGGGCTTGCTCTTGGTTCGGGCGCTGCATTTGGCCTGGCGCATATAGGCGTCCTGCATATACTGGAAAAAGAAAGGATACCTATCGGCGTTGTTTCAGGGGCGAGCATAGGCGCTCTTATTGCTGCAATGTGGGGGATCGGCCTGAGCTCAAGGGACATAGAGGGCATTTCCGAGAAGATGAAAAGAAGACTTAATATAATGAGGCTTCTGGATTTTACGTTTCCGATAACAGGGATACTTGCGGGCAAGAGGCTGAAAAGGTTTTTGAGGATTATTCTTGGAGATAAAACATTTGAAGATACGAAAATACCTGTTAAAATAATAGTATATGATTTGGCAAACAGAGAGACAATCACGGTTGACAGCGGCAGATTGGTGGATGCTGTCTATAAAAGCATCGCGGTTCCTGGCATATTCCAGCCGATAGTGGAAGAAGGCAGGATGTTTGTAGATGGAGGGATCACGGATCCTGTGCCTGTGGATATTCTTTTTGCAAGCGGGGCAAAAAAGGTGATAGCGGTTAATGTCCTGCCTGGCCCAAGGAATATATGCGAGAGAAACATGGCCCTGAAAGAGGTGGCTAAAGAAGAAGAGAATGTGATGAGGCATGGGTCTTTAGACGAGAAAATAGGCGTTCACATGACAAGGTTTTTCAGAAAGGCTTTTACCCCGAACATATTTGACGTGATAATGACAAGTATGCAGGCAATGGAATACAGCATCGCAGAAATCAGCTGTTCAAAGGCAAGCGTAAGCCTTCATCCTGTATTGAGCGATGCGGCTTCAACAGATTTTCATCTTGTGAAGAAGTTTGTAAAAACAGGCGAAGAGGAAACCATAAGGCATATAGAAAAAATAAGATCCCTTATTTGAGCGAAGATATGGAAAGTAAGGTAATCAAAGTATTGATAGTGGATTTTAAGCAGGATAACATATTAAAGATAAAAGAGGCGTTTTCTGCTATACCCGATACTACTTACGACATATCCTGGCTCCAGGTGGATGAGAGCATCCTGAAAAAAGCGGAAGAAGAAAAATTCGATGTAATACTTCTTTCATATGAGCTGCCCGGAATGAACGGCCTGGAAATTCTTGCAGGCCTGCAGTATAAAGAATTATCAGGCCCTGTTATCATGCTGGCAGATGCCATCGACGAAGAGTTTGCGCCGCAGGCAATGCGCGACGGCGCGTATGATTATGTCGTACGGGAAAAAGGTTTTGAAAAAGGCCTGCTGGTTATTATTCATAATGCCCTGAATGCGTTTCACGCTTTAAAGGAAAAAGAGAGGCTTCAGAAAGAGATAGCTGCCAAGAAATCAGAACTGGAGGCAGCCAATAGAAAGCTTCAGCAGCTGGATAAGATAAAATCAGATTTTGTGTCAAATGTAGCACATGAATTCAGGACGCCGCTTACTATCATAAAAGGCAATGTAGACCTTGTGAATAAAGGCGGGCTGGGCAGCGTTGCGCCTGCTCAGAAGGAAATGCTGGACGGAGCAATAAACATAGTAAACAGGCTTTCCAGGCTGGTGAACGACCTTCTGGACATATCAAAGATAGAGTCAGGAAAAATGGAATTAAAAAAGGAGCCAGTTGATATAAATACTATTATAGAGGAGAATCTTGTAACATTTGACAAGGCAATAAAAGATAAAAAACAGAGATTGCAGAAAGACCTTGCTAAAGATATCCCCAGGATCAATGCAGACGAGGACAAGGTTACGCAGGTGTTTGTAAACCTTTTAAGCAATGCCATGAAGTATACGCCTGAATCAGGCCAGATTTCAATAAAGACAGTAAACCTGGAAAAAGAAATAATGGTAGAGGTTACTGATACAGGAGAAGGAGTTGCGCCGGATAACCTGGACAAGATATTTGATAAATTTACCAGGGTTACTGCTGAAAAAAAAGAAGGCACAGGGCTGGGCCTTCCAATAGTAAAGGATATAGTCAACCTGCATAACGGCAGGATATGGGTGAAGAGCGAACTGGGCAAAGGAAGCCAGTTTTATTTTACGTTGCCTAAATAATCATTGAAACAGCCTGAAGGCTGGGTTCCTTAGTATCTGGAATTTACCCTTTAGGGTGGTAAATGGGGTGAAAAATGTTTTTAGACAGAATGATGGAAGATATAAAATCTGCAATGAAGAAAGATCCTGCCGCAAAGAGCGCGCTGGAAATAGTGCTTTGCTATCCTGGCGTTCATGCGCTCTGGTTTCACAGGATTGCGCATTTTTTCTACAATAGAAAAATGTACACTATTGCCAGGATTATTTCTCATTTTGCGAGATTTCTTACAGGCGTGGAGATACATCCTGGCGCAAAGATAGGAAGGCGCGTGTTTATAGATCATGGCATGGGCGTGGTTATAGGCGAGACCTCTGAGATAGGGGAGGACAGCCTTATCTATAAAGGCGTTGTTCTTGGAGGCACCAGCCTTGAAAAAGGCAAACGGCACCCTACGCTCGGGAAAAATGTAGTTGTGGGGTCTAATGCCTGTATACTCGGGCCTGTTAAGATAGGTGATGGAGCAAGGATCGGCTCAGGGTCTGTTGTTATAAAGGATGTTCCGGCCGGGGCAACAGTGGTTGGGGTGCCAGGGAAGGTAGTTGAGAAAAAGGTTGCAGAAAGGCTTGAGCTGGATTTTGAGCACGGCAACCTGCCTGACCCCATAGCTGACGTGGTTAAGATAATGCTGAAGATGCAGCATGAACTGGAACAGAGGCTGAATACGCTTGAGAAAGACCACAACATAAAGGCAAGAAGAATCTTCCACGACTATGAAGAAAAAGCCGCAGAAGAGCTTCCTGACGACTAATAATGCCGCGGTATTGACAAAATTGAAAACATGGTGTATAATTGAACAAATTTTAGGAAGGAGGGTAGTATAAGTGCCGAAAGGAAAAGTGAAGTGGTTCAGCAATCAAAAAGGCTACGGCTTCATCACTCCTGAAAATGGCAAGGATGTATTTGTGCATCACACTGCCATAACAGGAGACGGTTATAAGACCCTGCAGGAAGGCCAGGAAGTAGAGTTTGAGATTGTCCAGGGACCAAAAGGAGAAC
>CAKKRB010000078.1 GCA_919902485.1 Omnitrophica bacterium GWA2_41_15
AAGAGGCTCAAGGATAAAAATTTTATGGATCATGCGCCTGAAAATGTAGTCAAGCTGGAGCAGGAAAAGGCCGCGAAAATAAAAGAGCAGATTGGCAGGTTGGAAGAAACAATCAAAGGAATTGTAGGGAACGGTTTGAAACCGTTCCCTACAGATATCGGTTGAAATGAAATTATCAAAAGAAAAAGTATTTCCAATTATAATAAGCGCGCTGAAAGAGGATATCGGCTCAGGAGACATTACGAGTTCTCTGCTTTTTGAAAAAGACGCAAATATTATAGCCCATATCGTTGCAAAAGAAGAAGCAGTTGTTGCGGGCATGGATGTTGCGAAATGGATATTTGACGCTGTGGACGAAAAGATAGCATTTACAGCTTTATGTAAAGACGGAGACAGGGTTAAGAAAAACAAAAGAATTATATCTGTAAAAGGTTCTGCGAAAAATATCCTATCGGCTGAGAGGGCGGTCTTGAATTTTCTGGGGCACCTTTCAGGAGTTGCCACGCTTACAGCTGAATATGTTAAAGAGGTAAAAGGCACAGGAGCTAAAATATATGATACCAGAAAAACTACGCCTGGTTTAAGGGAGCTGGAAAAATACGCTGTTACTGCAGGGGGAGGTTTTAATTTCAGGATTGGGTTATGGGATGGGATAATGATAAAGGATAATCACATAAATGGCTCAAGGCTTGAGGCTCGAGGCTTGAGGGAAAATATTATAAGAAAATCCATTGGCATATTTAAAAACAGAGGGTATAAGAATGTAGAGGTTGAGGTGGAGACGCTGGCAGAGTTTAAAGAGGCCCTGGAAGCAGGGGCAGATATAATAATGCTGGATAATATGAAGATAGAGGATGTAAAAAAGGCGGTGAAACTAAGAGGGTTAAGGGTGAAGGGTGGAGGGTTAAGAGTAGCGTTGGAAGCTTCTGGCGGGATTGGTTTGGAGAATGTTAAAGAGATTGCTAAAACAGGGGTTGATAGAATTTCAATAGGCAGGCTTACCCATTCAGCTCCTTC
>CAKKRB010000079.1 GCA_919902485.1 Omnitrophica bacterium GWA2_41_15
TCCATTAGTAGGTCTATGCATTGCCTTCTGCCTAGGGATAATAACTGCGGCGTACATTAAGATTCCATTCCTAGCTCTTTGTGTGGTTGCTTTTTTATTTTTAATATTTAGTATTATTTTCACTAAACAAAACAGCAAATTTACTATTTCTATTCTATGCGTCGTGTTCTTTCTGGGGACTGCGTTATTAAGGAATTATCAAATCCTGCCTAATTGCCATATCACTAAATTAATTCCCTATAAGAGCGACTCTGTCTTCATAATAGGAGTTATTGACAATGATCCTATTTATCAAGGGGAAAAGGTATCTTTTATTCTTAAAGCAGAAAAAGTTGGAATAGGCGACTCTTGGCAGAAAACCAACGGTAAGATTTTGGTTAGGGTTTCTAAAAAAGATACACTTTCTTATGGGGATAGATTGTTCTTAAGGGGTAATTTGTATCGTCCGTTTTCTTTCTCCAAGGGGTTTAATTATAGAGATTATCTAAAGCATCAGGGCATTTACTGTATCCTTAGCGTAAAAAAAGATAGCATGGTTAAAAAATTGGAGAAAAATGCCGGTAATCCCCTGCTATCTTTTTCTTTTAGGATAAAACACCGCTTGAGGGAGGTAATTGTTAAGAATTTATCCCCTTTTTCAGCAGGCATATTGAATGCCCTTATCTTAGGGGATAGGCAGGATTTACCTAGGTACTTGCTGGATATTCTAATGAAGTTAGGTACCATTCACATAATCGCGATTTCCGGCTTTAATGTGGGCATAGTTGCTTTCATAATCTTATTAATCTTAAAAATAATAAAAATTCCCAGGAAATTTCGGTATATTCTTACGATATTTCTGTTGATTATTTACTGCATTCTAACCGGCGCAAATGCACCAGTAGTACGTGCTACGGTTATGGCAGTTATTTTTCTTTGTGCCTACTTTTTTGAGCGAGAGGTTAGTATTTACAATTCTCTTTCACTTGCGACATTAATAATATTGGCGGTTAACCCTTGGCAGATTTTTGAGATTAGTTTCCAGCTTTCATTTTTAAGTGTAGTTTCGATTGTATGGCTATCGCCCAAGATTAAATCTCTGTTTCCTGAAAAGTTGGATAAAATACCATGGTTGCGCTTTCTAATCTTAACCTTCTCTGTATCAAGCGCTGCCTGGATTGGGCTCTTGCCTTTAATTGCCTATTACTTTAGAACCTTCACGAGCATTACTGTATTAGCAAATATGATTATCGTTCCTTATTCGGCTATTATTACAGCTTCAGGTTTTAGTTTTGCGCTGATTGGTATATTAATTCCTTCTCTAACCCCAATATTTGCGGCAACTAACGAGTTGCTTATTTTAATATTATTCAAGATTCATTCTTTCTTAGTCGTTATTCCCGGCGCATATTTTAAATTACCCGAAATATCTTTTGTTTATGTTTTGCTCTACTACGCCCTGCTTGTATCAGTTTTCAATTTCTCTAACATTCCCTTTTACAATAAATTACTTAAGAGATAGCCATAGCCATTGTTGATTTGGCTGATTTAGAAGTAATCTTGCCATGAATTCGTCAAGAGAAATTATTATATTGTTTAGAAGGCAGAAAAAATTCAGAAGAATGTAGAATTAGCAACCTAGGAGAAAAAACTGGAAATTGGAAGAAAATCTGGTATAATAAAACCTCAGACATAGCGTAATCTAAATTTATCACTTATTTGGGTCTGGGAATGTTTTTTGTTCCTGGAGGTTGAATTGAAGATGGTCGGGCCGCCATCTTGCA
>CAKKRB010000080.1 GCA_919902485.1 Omnitrophica bacterium GWA2_41_15
AGTGCCAGCCTACGAAGCTGTAGGTTCCCCGTTCGAGCCGGGGTGGGCGCGCCATCTTTCGACGCGAAAAAGTTTTTATACTATAAATTGTTATGAAAAAAACTTTTTCTTGCTCAAGATGATCCTGAATCTCTCGCCGCATCATTTTTACTTCTGACGGCTCGGGACGAGGCGTGGGTGACTAGAAAGGAGAGAATCATGTCAAAAGAAGGGATCCATAAGTGTAATGCCGCGGAAAATTGTCATGAAGAAAATCATATCTGCAGGATTATTATTAGAAAGGATTTGGGTAGGATTAAAGAGCTTGTAAAGGATGCTCAATTTTATTGCAAAAATTGTGGACGCGCAGCTCATAACTCTGAAAATCTCTGCAATCCTTCTAAGATAATGGTATAATTATCTCAGACAAAACGCCTGTAATTTAATTATAAAAAATGGCCTTTGTTTGATGGAAAAATAGTATAGCTGATTATTGGCATGTTTTAACAGTAACGGAGCCTATATATCATATGAAAGACAAGCAGTTATTATTTTATACGATCATGGGAACAGTGGTCGGTGTATTATTTCTAGCTTCGATGTATTTCTCCCGGAATCACTTTGTCTGGCAATATGAGCCGCTATATTCCACCATTGAAGGTTTTGGGGCGCTATCTGCCATTTTTATGGCTATGATACTGTTTCAAAGAAAGCAAGGAGAGGGCACTGGACAACTATTCTGGACAGCACACGGGCTACTCTGGATGGGATTGACCAGTTTATTTCACGCTATTACGAGAGTGGGATATGGGTTTATATTTTTGCGCTCCTTATCGGTTCTCGGTGGAAGCACTCTGTTTGCTCTTGACTGGTTGCCACAATCATTTGACAGATATGAATCTGATAGAAAATGGATTACTAGGCTGGTTATAGCAGGCCCAGTATTATTCGGGATTTGGACATTGGTCGCTTGGCAGACTTTACCACTAATGATAATGGAAGGAAGATTTAGCACCACAACCATAATAGTTAACCTTTTGGCCGGCGTATTTTTTATGCTCGCCACAGCACGCTTCCTGCTTGAATTACACCGTTCCAACAATCCGGAATTTTATTTTCTTTCCTTTTTCACCCTGTTTTTCGCTTTAGCGCAATTTACATTTCCTTCGTCACTAGTCTGGAATGATGCCTGGTGGTTTTTGGAGCTACAGCGATTACTAGCTTACCTGATACTGATGGGGTTTATAGTTCATCAGCATCTGCAAATGATTACTAAGCTAAGAGGCACAATTGGTGAGTACAAGAGGACGGTGGCTGCGTTAAAAAATGCTTATGCCAAACTCAAAGAAACGCACATGCAGTTAGTACAATCAGCCAAAATGGCTTCTATTGGTCAACTTGCTAGCAGCGTGGCTCACGAAATAAATAATCCTCTGACAGGTGTATTAAATAATCTGCAGTTGATTAAAAACGAAATAGAAAAAGGAAAGGATTTTAATTTCGATAGCTTTAAAGAAATATTAAACAATAGTGAAGAATCTGCCATAAGATGTAAAAATATAATTCAGTCTCTTTTGGATTTTTCCTATCAGTCCAGAAGCCCGCTTGTATATATTTTCTTAAATGAAATAATAGAAAAAACCATCCCCTTGCTAGGGTATGAGATGGAGTCACAAAAAGTCATGATACAAACACAATTTCAGACAGACTTACCCCAGATTCTAGGCGATGCCCAATTCCTACAGCAAGCAATATTTGACATATTATCTAATGCTATATGGGCAATAAAAATGTCTAAAAAAGAAAGCGGAATACTTACTATAAAGACCCAATATGAACCAGAAAAGAATGCGGTCTTATTATCTATATCTGATAATGGCATAGGTATTCCTAAAGAGAATCTGAATAGAATATTCGAAGCCTTCTTTACCACTAAAATTGTAGGTGAAGGCGTGGGTTTGGGTTTATTTATAGTATATGGCATAATCCAGCAGCACAGAGGCACTATCGATGTAGAAAGCCAGGTAGGCAAAGGCACGACCTTTAAGATATCGCTGCCCCGCCGTATTTTTTAGAGAAGGCAAACATATGAAAAGGAGAAATCATGGAAGAGAATGTTCATAATAAGGAAAATAAAATCTTAATTGCTGATGATGATGAGAATGTAAGATTTTTTTTAGAAAAATTTTTAAAGCAGAAGGGATATTCACAAATCCATTCAGTTGCAACCGGTGAAGAGGCGCTTAAGGCGGTAGAAAAGGATAATATAAAATTAGTCCTCTTGGATATAAGATTATTGGATATGGATGGGATAGATGTCTTACGCAAGATCAAGAAAATGAATAAAAATATAAGTGTAATTATGATTACTGCCTTTCCTGATGAGGAACTAACTAAAGAGGCAATGAAAGAGGGGGCCTGTGATTATATTATTAAGCCATTCGATTTAGCCCAATTAAAAGCAAGCGTGGCTAATAAAATTAAAGGTCTATAGTAAAAAATGTATGAAAATTATTGGAACTTAACAAAAAAGCCATTTGAAAATGTCACCGACCCTGAATTTTTCTATTTTTCTGACCAACACGCAGAAGCCTTAAGCAGGCTAGCGTATGCCATTAGAGAAAGAAAAGGCGCTGCACTTTTAACTGGAGTGTTTGGTTGCGGTAAGACCCTTTTGGCGCAGGCTATTCTTTATGAATTAACTCAAGAAAAATATAAAGTTGGCATTATCAATAATCCTCAATTAGATTATGTGGATCTTTTAAGGGCAATTGTGCGTAGTCTTAAGGCAGTTGAATTACCTCAGAAAAAGACAGAGCTCTCTATAGATTATCTCTTGGAGGTCTTAGGTAAAATTCTAGAGAATAATTTGCAAGACGGGAAAGAAACAGTAATTATTATTGATGAGGCACATGTCATTGAAGACAAGCATGTCTTTGAAGGAATAAGGATGCTTTTAAACTTTCAAGACCGAGGGCGGTTCTTAATTACACTTATCCTCTTAGGTCAGCCTGAACTAAGACAAAAGATCGAAGATAATAAACAATTAGAACAGAGGATTGCTATAAAATACCATCTCAATGCTTTCGATTTAAAAGATACAATTAACTATATTGCCTATAGGCTTAAGCTTGCCGGAAGAGATGAAGCCATCTTTACTAAAGAAGCGGTCGAATCTATCTACGAATACACTGGTGGTATACCGCGCCGAATAAACCGGCTCTGTGACATATGCCTTCTTGCAGGAGTTGCCAAGAACTTAAAGCAGATAGATAGGTCAACTGTTATAGAAGAGGCCAGGGCGCTATAGGCAAAGATATAAATTTATCAAGGCGCATATAAGTTCTAATTCCAATTCAGAGAAATTAAAGTATAACTATGCCGATGTAGCTCAGTTGGCAGAGCAGGGCTTTCGTAAAGCTCAGGTCGGTGGTTCAAATCCACTCATCGGCTCCATGAACCACTCGCTAAGAATGAGTAAAAAATACAGTCTTGGCGAGGGTTCATGCCCTGCATCGGAGCGAAGCATATAACATAAATATATATCTTAGCGACTGGTGCGGGGCAATATAACGAAGAAAAATGGCACACGTCAGAGAACTCCTTAAAGATAAAAATTTTTTCCTCCTGTGGTTTGCGCAGATAGTTTCAAACTTCGGGGACAGGCTTGATCAAATGGCCCTGATAGGGCTTATCTATCTTCGCACCCCGGGCTCTACTATAGAACTTGCCAAATTGCTTTCCTTTACAATACTCCCTGTTTTTATTATAGGCCCCATAGCCGGCATATGCGTTGACAGATGGAATAGAAAAGCCACGATGATAACGTGCGACCTTATAAGAGGGGCCCTGGTGCTTTTAATACCGCTTATTATAAAATATTCCACAAGCATGGTGCCGATCTATGCAGTCGTGTTTGTAATTTTTTCTGTTACAAGGTTTTTTATCCCTTCAAAGCTTTCTATAATTCCGGATATTGTGCATAAAGATAAATTGCTTCTGGCAAATTCGCTTTCATCCACAACCATGATGATTGCGACAATAGTAAGTTTCGGATTCAGCGGAATTATAGTTGCGGCGTTAGGGCCGCAGGGAGGTTTTTATATAGATTCTGCAAGTTATTTTATATCAGCAATACTCGTATTTTTTCTAGCTGTTAAATTAAAAGAAAAAATAGATCTAAAAACAGCTGAAGTAAAACTGAAAGATATTGCCAGGAAAACAATTATAGGGGATATAAAAGAGGGCCTTAGATATTTAAAGGACCATAAGGATATAAAGATGGTTGCCAATACAATGTTTCTTCTTATGGCAGGGGTCGGGTCAATATATATTGTAATAATAGTTTTCATACAGGAAGCGCTTAGGTCTTCAACTGAACACCTTGGTTTACTTGTGATGTTCCTGGGGATAGGGTTATTCCTGGGCTCTATCGCATACGGCAAATTTGGCTCAAGATTTTCAAAGAGAAAAGTAATAAATTTCGGTTTAATAACCACTGGTTTAATAGTAGTGATATTTACAGTCTGCTTGAAGTTTGCGCCGTCATTTTTAATAGCAGGGGCATTGTCTGTAATGCTTGGGATTTTCAGCGCGCCTATAATAGTATCTTCTAATACGCTGCTTCATGAAGTAATGCTGGATGAGATGCGCGGCAGGGTTTTTAGTTCCCTGGAGATAATAATGCATGCTGGATTTCTTCTGTTTATGTTTCTTGCCTCTGTGACTGCTGAAAAAATAGGGAGGGACTGGGTGCTTATAACCATAGGGGCGCTTTTTTCAATCATAGGCTTGATAAAATTAGCAAGGCTTGGAAAGGAAGAAAAAAGGGGTTAAGGAGGTTTATTTCTGTTTTTTTCTGGATTTATTTAACTCGCGGCATTTTATGTAGTAATTACAGGTAGCGCAGCATATGTCGTCTTCATGGCGCTCGCCCCTGTACCATTTGGTTTCACATGTCCAGTAAACCTGGCAATCTGTGCAGCATTTTCCAAAATCGCCGATGCCCATGTTAACCTCCTATAAAAGAAGTATACCCGAACTTAAAAAGGTTGTCAAGAAACCCGCTTTTTTGTATAATAGAAAAACATGGTTAATATAAATTTCATACATCTGCCTGACTTTAAAGATATTACAAAGAATAAAAAAATAGAAGTATTGCCGATTCCGGAAAAAGCAATCCTTTCTTTATCCCAGCATGCAGGCGCGCCTTCTGAGCCTTTGGTCCAGGTTGGGGATAGTGTTAAGACAGGCTCATTGATAGCCCAGGCAAAAGGCTTTATCTCTGCAAACCTTCATTCAAGCATCTCAGGCAAGGTTATTGCAATAGAAGACAGCCCTCATTCTGTAATAGGGGTCTCCAGGGCAATTATCATAGAATCAGACGGTCAGGATACAAAGGCATATCTGGATTCAACAGAAGATATAATAAAACTGATAAAAAACGCTGGCATTGTTGGATTAGGAGGCGCGGCATTTCCCACAGATGTTAAAATGAGCCCGCCCGCCAACAGAAAAATAGACACGCTTATTATAAATGGCGCAGAATGCGAGCCTTTTTTAACATGCGATCACCGCTTGATGCTTGAAAAACCAAAGGAAATAATATCAGGGATTCAATTAATAGCAAAGGCCTTAGGAGTAAAAGATGTAATTATGGGCATAGAGGAAAATAAGATAGATGCGATAGGGATTTTAAATAGCGCTATATTTGCGCTCAAGGCTCAAGGTTCAACCCCATACCACAAGGATACGGGGCATGGGTTCAAGGTAAAAGCGCTCAAAACAAGGTATCCGCAGGGAGGAGAAAAACAGCTCATTAAGACTTTGTTGAATAAAGAAGTGCCTTCCGGAGGGCTGCCTCTTGATATAGGAGTGGTGGTGAATAATGTGCAGACGGTTTTTGCGGTTTACGAAGCAGTTAATTTAAAAAAACCATTATATGAAAGGGTGATAACTGTATCAGGCAGTTTTCCAGGCATGGCGAAAAATATTTTAGCAAGGATAGGCACCCCGATAAAAGATATATTGGATTT
>CAKKRB010000081.1 GCA_919902485.1 Omnitrophica bacterium GWA2_41_15
CTGCAATCACTGTGAAATTCCACCCTGTGTTGCTGCTTGTCCGGTAAAGGCAACCACCAAGCGCGAAGATGGTATTGTGGATATGGACTATAAAAAGTGCATCGGTTGTCGCGCTTGTCTAAATGCCTGTCCGTATGGCTCCCGCCAGTCTGATTTCGGCCAGTTTTATACCAAAGATACTCCGGCAATACAGGCCTATGAATTACGCCCCGCCTTTGAATACAAAAAAGAATGGCCCAGAATAAAAGGCAAATCTCCTATCGGCAATGCCCGCAAATGCCATTTCTGCATCCACAGGATAGAAAGGGGAGAATTGCCTGCCTGTGTGGTTACCTGCGTGGGAAAGGCCACTTATTTTGGAGATAAAAAAGATAATTTTAGTCTTGTCTCTGAACTCTTAAAGCATAATCGCGTAATGAGGCTTAAAGAGAACTTAGGCACAGAGCCGAGGGTCTATTATATCGGCCTTGAGGAGGTGCGATTATGACACAGATAAGTTTCGCGCCTTTTTCCAATTTTAACAGCGCAGTTCCCTGGGGTTTATGGGTAGTTATTTATATCTGGCTGGTCGGTATTTCCGTAGGAAGCTTTGTTTTGGTGATGTGGGGAAACCTTAAGGAAAGCGAAAACCTTAAAGCCCTGACTAAGATCGGGACGATACTTTCTATCTCTACACTTTTATCCGGGCTTTTAAGCATCCAGATAGATTTAGGGCATATTGAGAGGTTCCCTAAATTATTTTTATCGCCGAACTTTAATTCAATCATGGCCTGGATGGCCTGGCTCTATACCTTTTATCTGGCGGTACTCTTGTTTTCCTGCCGTTGGCTAAAAAAAGAGGTGCCAAAATTATTCTGCGGTTTTTCCATTATCTTTGCTTTGGCCGCGCTTATTGCAGAAAGCCTCCTTTTTTCTCTTCCGCCGGGCAAGACCTGGCACTCATTGTTTTTCCCGTTACATTTTATTGCTTCATCTTTTGTCTCAGGCATTGCCGCATTGATAATTCTTACGGCAATCTTAAAAGTCGGGACAGCAAGAGATCAGCTGATTAAATCCTTAAGGAAGATAGCCCTAGCCTTTGTTGCCCTAAATACCCTTATTGAAATTATTGAATTGGCAACTCATAAAAGCTTGTTTCATCCGGCAGGTTTGCTTCTGCTTTCTCTAAACATCATCATCATAGCGCTTTTATTGAAGAACAACCCCGCAGGAATTATCAAGGCCGGTTATCTTGGCTTGATCCAGGTATTCCTCTCCAAGTACTACTCCATAATCTCTGCCCAGGTTATTGCCCCGTACGAGGGATTTGCGCAGGCATATATCGAGCCGCGGCTTAATTACAGTTATGTGCCTACATTTTTTGAAATTATTGTAGCTGCAGGCTTATTGGTTGCGGTGTTAGTAGTCTTCTATTTCCTTTATAAAATTTTTCCTTTGACCAGGGAGGCATAAGAGATGAACCTCGTCACTAAAATCGCCAAGAAAAAGTACACCCGTAAGACATTCTTGAAATCTTCGGCATTTCTGGGTGGGTCGTTAATGCTTTCTAACTGTTTGGAGAAAGCGTATGCTGCCATGCAGAAATCCGGCCAAAAAGTCCTTACGCCTGAAGAAGGATACGAACTGGCAAAGCCGGAAAATATCCTTTACAGCGTCTGCCTGCAGTGTAATACCGGCTGCGGCATTAAGGCCAAGCTTCTTAACGGCCTTCTGGTAAAGATAGAAGGAAATCCCTTAAGTCCATGGACAATGACGCCGCACCTGCCGTATAAAACTTCTGTTTTTGATATTACTAAGACCGACGGCACGCTCTGTCCGAAAGGCCAATCCGGCATCCAGACCCTTTATGATCCCTACCGTATTGTCAAAGTCTTAAAACGGTCAGGCCCCCGCGGCTCAAACAAATGGAAGACTATTTCTTTTGAGCAGGCAATTACAGAGGTTGTGGAGGGCGGAAAGCTATTCGCGGATATCGGAGAGGATAGGCACGTCGAAGGATTTAAGGATGTGTGGGTTTTACGCGATGCAAAAATTGCCAAGGCAATGGCGAAGAAAGTAAAAACTATCCAGGACGAAAAGGATAAAGGAAAAAAGAAAGCCCTGATTGAGGAATTTAAAACCGAATTTAAAGACAACCTGCATATGCTTATAGACCCTGAGCATCCGGACCTGGGCCCTAAAAACAACCAGTTTACCTTTATGTGGGGGAGGATGAAGGCAGGCCGCTCTGAACTGGTTTCCCGTTTTACCAAGGATGCTTTTGGCTCGGTGAATGCCCATGGCCATACCACTGTTTGTCAGGGGTCGCTTTATTTTACCGGCAAGGCCATGAGTTTCCAGTGGGATTACGACGAGAAAGACGAGAAGATGAAGTGGACCAAGGAGAAGAAATTCTACTGGCAGTGCGATACGGCAAATTCCGAGTTCATCATTTTTGTAGGCGCAGCTCCTTTAGAGGCAAATTATGGTCCTCCTTTAAGAGTAGGGAAGCTTACCGAAAATCTGGTAAATAAGAAGGTAAAGTTTGCGGTAATTGACCCGCGTTTTTCTAAGACCGCTGCTAAGGCCTGGAAATGGATTCCGGCCCTTCCCGGCTCAGAAGGAGCCTTTGCCTTGGGGATGATCCGCTGGATTTTTGAAAATAAGAAGTTCGACGCACAATACCTTGGCAATGCCAATAAAGCAGCGGCAACACTAGATAAAGAGCCGACCTGGTGTAATTCCAGCTGGTTGGTCAGAATAGAAAAAGGAGAGCCGGGTGCATTTTTGCGCGGCTCAGATATCGGCATAGAAAAACAGACGCGTCTTTTTGTGGATAAAAAGACCAAAGAAGAGAAGCCTTACGAGTTTGATGCATTTGTTGCTTTAAGAAACGGCAGCCCCGTTTCCTTTGACCCCAACGATGAAGATAACCCTGCTGAAGGCGATCTGTTCGTGGACACGGAGGTCAACGGTATTAAGGTAAAAAGTGGGTTACAGTTGCTTTATGAACAGGCATTCAGCCGCACGATAGAAGATTGGGCGAAAATCTGCGGAGTAAGCGCACAGGATATTACCGAGCTTGCTAAGGAATTTACTTCACACGGTAAAAAAGCAGCTGCAGATATCCACCGTGGAGTATCCCAGCATACCAATGGTTTCTACAATGTCTATGCCTGGTATTCCTTGAACCTTTTAATCGGCAATTTTGACTGGAAGGGCGGGATGTGCCAGCTGACCACCTATAACCATTTGGGAGAAAAAGACGGCCAACCTTACAGCTTTAAGGATATGCATCCGGGGAAAACTTCTCCGTTCGGCACGGATATCATCCGGCAGGGTGATTATGATAAATCCACTATTTTTAGCGGATACCCGGCAAAAAGGATGTGGTATCCCATAGCCTCGGATGTTTATGAGGAGATTATTCCTTCAATGGGCGATGCCTATCCGTATCCCATAAAAATCTTAATGATGTATATGGCTGCGCCTACTTATTCGCTTCCCGCGGGCCAGACAAATATTGAAATTCTGGTAGATACTAAAAAGATACCGTTGGTGATTGCCAACGATATCACTATCGGCGTAACTTCCATGTATGCGGATTATATTTTTCCCGACTTAACGTATTTAGAGCGTTGGGAGTTTCATGGCTCGCATCCGTCAATTCCGCAAAAAGTCCAACCTGTCAGGCAACCTGTAGTTGCACCGTTAACCGAGACCGTAAAGGTGTTTGGAGAAGAGATGCCGCTTTGTTTAGAATCGCTCATATTAGGCGTTGCTGAAAAATTAGGTTTACCCGGATTTGGCAAGGATGGCCTGGGTAAAGGGATGGATTTTGTCCGGCCCGAAGACTTTTA
>CAKKRB010000082.1 GCA_919902485.1 Omnitrophica bacterium GWA2_41_15
GGAAATAATACCGATGTCTTAAGGGGTTCCCAGGAAATACTCGGGACCAGGTTTCCAATAATAGGCGGGGGCGCGGCATATCAATACATAAATAATGAAATATTTACGGATTCAGCAGTAGGAGTCCTGGTATCAGGAGATATCAGGCTGGGTATAGGAAAATCCATTGGCTGGCAGCCCATAGGAAAGCCTCATAAAGTTACAAAAGCAAAATTAAATATTATAAAAGAAATAGACAAAAAAATAGCTGTTGAGCTGTATGAAGAATATTTTGAAAAATCTTTTGAAGAGATTAAAAACGAAGGCATCGCTAAATTAGGGATAAATTACCCTATCGGTATACGTCTGGCAAATAAAGACAGGGAATATTTTACCAGAGTGCCCTTAGGAATAGAAGAAAGCGGAAGCCTTATGCTAAACGCGGATATACGGGAAGGGGAAGATATAAGTTTAATGATAGGCGATAAAGACTTGGTTTTAGAATCTGCCAGGAAAGCCTCTCTGGAAGCGCTAAATGATATAAAAAACGCAAAAATAAAATTTGCGCTTGTTTTCAGCGACATAGCCAGGCTTTTGCTTTTGAGGAAAGACGCTGATAAAGAGATAGATATGGTAAAAGAGGTTATAGGCAGGAATATACCCATTTTAGGGTGCTATACATCCGGCGAATATGCGCCTTTTGATACAGCTGAATTAAAAGGCCAGTGTCACTTTAATAACCATAGTATCTCAGTGGTATTGTTTTCGGAGTAATTATGGATACATACATAATAGTTTCTTCTTTGATAATCGGCATTCTTTTTATTTTATACCATTTTGAAACAAAAAAACGCCTAGATTCAGAAAAATCCGCTAAAAGGCTGCAGGATATCATAAACCAGCTTGACAGCCAGGCAAAGATAATCATAAAAACAGACCTGGCGCTTAATAAGGCGCAGGAAGAACTGGATAGAAAAATCACAGGGCTGTACACGCTTCACGAACTTGGTAAAAAAGTAAGTTCCACCTTTAATACAGAAAATCTTTTTAGTATGATAAACCAGCCTCTTGTGCTGAAATTAGGTTTTTCAAAAATGCTGATAATGCTGAAAGATGAGCTTTCCGGAATCCTTAAAACAAAAAGCGCAACAGGCTACGCTGATGATCAGATAAAAACAATAGAGATAGAGCTCAATAAAAGGAGCTTTGCAGGTTCCTTGCTTAAAAAAGAAAAACCAGTACTTGTAAACAGGGATAACGACAGCATGGGGCAGGAATATAATCTTCTTGATATATTAAATATAGAGTCTTTTATAACAGCGCCTATTGTTGCGAGGGATGAATCTGTAGGTTTTATACTGATGGGAAATACTTCTTTATACGGAAAAGTTACTGAAGGCGATACCGAAGTTTTATCTATACTTGCTAGCCAGATAGGCACAGCTATTGAAAATACAAAACTTTATACGGAACTTTTCAGTTCGCATAAAGAACTGGAAAGACGCGTCGCAGAACGCACTCAGGAACTTGAGAAACTAAACAATGAACTTAAAAACCTTAACAAAATGAAATCTGATTTCATCTCAGCAGTATCTCATGAGCTCAGGACGCCTTTAACATCCATAAAAGGCTACGCATCGATACTTATGACAGGTAAACTCGGGGATGTCTTGCCTGCACAGAAAGAACGCCTTGAAAAAATAGACAAACATTCCAACAGCCTGGTCCACCTGATAAATAACCTCCTGGATATCGCCAGGATAGAATCTGGCAAAATCCAGATGGAAATGAAAGACATCTCCATAAAAGAGATGATGGATTCTGTTGTTGATATTATTGCGCCTCAGGTCAAAGAAAAAAACATCTCCCTGAAAATAAACTCTAAGATAAGATTCGATAAGATAAAAGCTGACCAGGGCCAGATGGAAAGAGTGTTTCTTAATCTTTTAAGCAACGCCGTAAAATTCACGCCCGAAAAGGGCAATGTAACCATCAGTATAGATGAAAAAGAGGATGACACCCAGTTCAGCATAGAAGATACTGGGATAGGGATTCCTCTTCAGGACATACCAAAGGTATTTCAGGAATTTTTCAGGGCAGACAACGCGCTGGATCAAAAAATAAAGGGTTCAGGGCTTGGCCTTTCCCTTGTCAAAAAAATTGTAGAGGCCCACAGGGGTAAAATCTGGTTTAACAGCGAACTGGGCAAAGGCACGCGATTCAGCTTTACCATACCGAAATACTAATTGTCGAGAACAAAGGAGCAAAGATAAATGCTGAAAGAAAAAATACTGATAGTTGACGATGACCCGGATATACTTGATGTACTGAAGATAACCCTTGAAGCAGAGGGTTATCAGATAATAGAAGCGCACGACGGCCAGGAAGCCGTAGAGATGATAAAAAAATCCACGCCTGACCTATTGATAACAGATTTTAAAATGCCCAGGATGTGCGGCGACGAGGTATGCAGAATATTGAAACAGGATATATTGATTCAGCATATGCCTATCATAATGGTAACAGGCAAAGGCGAGATAACTGACAAGATACACGGTATCAATGCAGGCGCTGACGATTATATGGTAAAGCCTTTTGAGCCGCAGGAGCTTGTTGCCAGGGTAAAAATGGTGCTGCGGAGAACCGCGAGAGACCTGGATGCAAACCCGCTCACGCGCCTGCCTGGAAATGTATCCATAATAAACGAGATACGCAACCGCATAGATAAAAACGAACTTTTCGCGGTTTGCTACGCTGACCTGGATAAATTCAAGGTCTTTAACGATAAATACGGATTTGAAAAAGGCGATGAGGTAATAAAAAATACTGCCAGGATCCTGATAAGCTCTGTGCAGGAAAAAAGCACGCCCCAGGATTTCATAGGCCACATAGGCGGAGATGACTTTGTAGTTATAACCACACCTGACAAGGTTGATGACCTGTGCAAAAAAATCATATCTGATTTCAATGCCATGGTTCCTGGTTTATACAATAAAGAAGACCTTGAAAAAGGCTATATAATAGGCAGGGACAGGCAGAAAAAAATAAGAAAAATACCTCTGCTTTCTATATCCATAGGCGTGGTAACAAACGAAAAAAATAAAATAAGCCACGTAGGTGAGGTTGGAGAACTTGGAGCTGAACTAAAAGAATACGCCAAAAGCCTTCCTGGGAGCAATTACGTAAAAGAAAGAAGAAAAGAAACCGCGTAGGTTGCCTACGGCAACCTACGCGGTTGATGTGGTTCGCAAAAAATACTCTCACTTAAGTGTTTTTAAAGCCTCTAATGCATCTTTATTATTAGGATTTAAGTTCAAGGCTTTTTCAAAAGAATCAACAGCTTCTTTATGCATCATTTTATTTTGGTATGCCTTCCCTAAATTTGCATAAAAAGTTCCAACGCTGGGATCAATTTCTATGGCCTTTTTGTAACTTTTTATAGCGTCATCATATTTACCTGTTTCCAGATAAATATTTCCAATATTATTGTATATTAATGGATAATTTGGGTCTAATTTTAATGCCTTTTCATATTCCTCCATTGCCTTTTTAAGATTACCTTTCTTTTTATAGTCTATACCTGTATTCATTATGAATTTGGCATTATCTGGGGAATATTTAAGCGACTCCTCGCTCAATCTTATTGAATCAGACCATGCATTATTTCTTTCGATAGTTAAAAAACTGTAAAATAGCAACATGGAGCACGCTATAAAAATAACTGCAAAAGACCATGCCTTCGACCTTTTCATTAGTTCAGAAAGATATATGGCTATTAATGCAAAGAATCCTATTGATGGAATATAAAGCCATCCTTCTCCCATAAAATAAGCCAGCGGGTATATGTTAGAATAAGGGAGCAGGGTTATAAAAAACCATCCTATAGCAAAGAATTTTAATTTTGATGTTCGTGAAAGAAAATAAGTAAAACCGGCTATTATACATAAGCCAACAAAGATTGTAAGGGCCGGTAAAAATTACTGTAGAGGCCGCTCCCATAGCCTATATGGGTAATAAAAATATCTTTTATGTGAGAGAAGCTTTTGATTACCGGATTATTCAGGATTAGATTATTATCATCCCAGAAGAATATGCCCTTAATGAATGAATTATGGTAAACGATAAATCCTATAACAAATATTATTATTACTGCGGCATAATGAGGAATAAATTTGCTGGACGCAGGAGATTCTTGAATTTTTTTCATGTATTATAGGTAAAAATATTTAAAGTAGAAAAAAATTGGTGCGCGGGACAGGACTTGAACCTGCAAAGGATTGCTCCCAACAGCCCCTCAAACTGTCGTGTCTGCCAATTCCACCACCCGCGCTAAAATCTAGGGTTATTATATAAAACATAACGTCAAATATCAAGAAAATTGGCAAATCAGAGATAAAGTTATAGCAAGAATTTGTCCAATTTGTCCGCATCGGAAAGATGAACATAGGGCTATTTACATATTCTTGTCCGTAAAAAATGGGCTATATTTTTTGTACTGGTCGAATCGGATCATCAGGCTAGACCTTTTATTGCAAACATATTTAAATTATTTTCTCTGATTAGATTTGCCCCCTACAGGAATGAACCCAGCTGGTATGCGATGCTTATCTTCTTTGGACTTATTAATTTTATACAGAAATAGTGGCAATTTGGGGAAAAACATGCCGAAATGTTGGTAATTATTTATTTTTATCTCATAGTAAACCATTTTGATAGAGTATAAACATCTGAATATAATAAAAAACAAATTTTTTATATATGGAATTTTTGAAATTATTAAAAAAAAGGAAAAAACAAAACCAAGAGGCTTACATAGCGCCAATAGATAAACCATTAATCCCATCCGCTTATCAGATATTAATTGACATGTGTGCGCTATAGTATTGAAATGAAACTGTGGGTGATTTTGTGCAAACTCGGATAGCTCAGTTCCTGGCAAGACTCTCAGACTATAGACGTTGAGCAGATAAGGCCTTTTTAGCTTAAATAATAGTTTAAGTGTCTGCAATTTATCTTCATCCGTTTCAATCGGATTATCTATTATTATATCGTAGTACGGCGGAATAATTTTTGATTTAAAAGAGGATAGAATTGTTGCCGCATCTAAAATTTTATGTATATTGTTATCGCGCCCATAAAAAGAAAGTGTTCTTTTACTGCCTGACTGTATGCCCATCCTTACCTTCGCGAGCCCGGCCTCGACTAAGATTTCCAGCTTGTCTTTATTTATCGTTAATGGATGTAGGCCGTATATGGAAAGAGGGCGGTCTATTTTGTCTTTATACAAATAGCCAAAGTGTCTTATTGATTCTAAATCGAGCATCAAAAAATTGTCGTCTATAAGTTCTATGTTTTTTACATAATCATGGCATTTTAGCACCTCTAATAGCTCATTGATTAAATACTCGACCGTAGGATGTCTCAATTTCGCATTACCATTATGATTCGCAATGAATTTACGATTTGAGCAATAAGAACAACGGAATGGACATCCTAAAACCCATATGGAGCTGTATTTTGAGCCTTGCTGAGAAATATAAATGTCTTTTGACATTAGCTCTAAAGCCTTATCAGTAACATGATATATATCAAAACCATAATCCTGAAAAGGCATTAGAGATAATTCTGCGTTATCCATTAAAGATAAAAGTGGATTTTTTTTAATAGTACGTTTTTCCCTAACCCAAAATCCTGGGCAATCGCTAATATCCTCTTTTGCTTCTATTTTTTCCAGCAATAATAAAAAAGATTTCTCTCCTTCACCTATACAAACCGCGTCTGCATATTGTATTGCGTCTTCCGGAAATACCGTAGAATGAGCCCCTCCCCAAATGATAAATGGCTTGCTATTTAACGACCTGACCAGAAAAATCGTTCTCTTAATATACATTGCAAATTTGCTCAATCCAGAAAAACAAATCACATCTGCATCCGCAATTTCTTTGATAAATTTTGGATTTATGAAAACATTGCTTTCGGTTTGAATACTCCATTGTTTTCTTTCAAAAAAAATGTTTCTTGCAAACGCAGAAATACCGCCAACATTATATATATAAGTGTCCGTTGATGGGTATTTAGACTTTACTAGCGCACTAATCCTGCGGAAGCCAATACCCAAAACGCCATCTTCAAATAAAATTAATTTTATTTTCATTATTACTGTCTCCTAACCCGAAACATAGGTCGTCTATTTTTCCTTGAGCTTATTTTTTAAAAGTGCCCTGCGGTGGCTAGTATTCCCCGGAGAACTTTAGTTACCCGCAATTGTAGGGCACCTTTAAAGGTGCCTGCCCGAGCTGGATTCATACAACTACATTTCTATCGGCATCGCTACTTGGATTCGAACTTTTTCTATTATCACTTCTTATTACAATATCTATGGTTACATCAATAGCATAAAATTATAATAGTCTCTTCGGCTGTTTTTCATTGTTCAACTTCGAACTTTTATTTAATAGACTGCTTAATGTGCCTGGGCAATCCTATGTATAACCTCGGAGACAAAAGTCTGGTATTTAATCCCGAGCTTTTGGGCCCTTTGTTTAATAGTAGCCAGGTCGTGGCTATTTACGCGGACATTTAAAACAGCGTCTTTTTTTCTTGCAGCGATACTTTCAGCGATAGCCGCAAAGTTACTCTTACTGACATTGATATATTCGCCTTTTAAGAGGCTGTCTTCAATGGCTTTTTCTTGTCTAGTCAGGTTAATCTTTCTCATTTTAGTTCTCCTTAATTGGCTCCAGCGTATATCTTTCATTCAGCCTCTAATTTGTATATACAATTGTATGTCAAATACCTTAGGATGTCAAGAAGTTTTTATCGTAATAACGGGAATGGGAAGAGACATCCTATACCCCTCTTTAAGGGGTTAGAGTTAAAGAATTTATTAATTATAGGGGAAGTTAGGTTTAAAGTATTAAGAGATTATGTAAGGCAAAGCCTGTTTTTTTATAAGGGGCGAAAAAATAGAAAAAAGCCGGAGTTAAAGGTAGCCCCTATCCGGAATAAATACCAGCTTGATCTACCTGCCCTACGCGCTCAGTGAGTGCTCCGGCAATTGAGGATGCAGTAGTTGAATGCTTAAAGAAAATAGCCAATAACCCTCAAGAACAAAAAGAAAATGTCGAATCATTGACACTTCGACGTTGCTCAGTGTCAATGGTGAGCCCTTCGACAAGCTCAGGATGCCTCAAAGAGTGCCGAACAAGGTCGAGGCACGTAGTCGAACCATTGAATAAACAGCTTAGTAATGAAATAAAATCGAACGTGGCGCAACAGGGCGAAATAAACAGCCAAATACGAGGCCTTATGGACAGGATAAGCGAGGCAAAAGAATCCTTAAAGATTAAAGCCAGCTCTAGTAAGGCTTCGGAAAGTGAACTGAATCGCCTCAAAGAAAAACTTCAAGATAAAGAAAGGCTCTTAAGCGAATCCCGGATAAAGAAATTACAGCTCGAGGAAAAACTCTTAACCCAGCAGGAATTAAAAGACGCGCTTCTGGTAAATACACCTATCTGGGACACTCTCTTCCCTCAAGAAAAAAGAAGAATTTTTAAACTTATTCTTAAGCAAGTGGATTACGACGCAAGAAATGACAAACTTGGGCTTACCTTAAATGAAAAAGGCATAAAATTCTTGAACCTTCTTCTCGATCCTAATAAACAAAAAGGGTTAGCCAATGAATAACTCTATGCGTTTTGAATTTATAGTCAATTTAAAGCATGTAAACCATAGATCTCAGCGCTGCTATATGACTAGAATTACCAAAGAGCCGAAGATGCGGCAGGATTTGATCCTAGCGCATCAGCTTCAAGAGCTTATGGAAAAAGATAAAATGGTTACTGTAAGACAAATCTCGAAGTGGGTAGGCTTAACTTATAGACGAATATTGCAGATTATGGATATACTTTATTTAGCACCAAAGATACAGGAGAAGATACTTTTCTCTGAAGAAATCGCTATCTATCGTCTCAGCGAAAAGAAGATGCGAAAGGTTACCAAAGAAATCATCTGGGAGAGACAGCTTAAAATCTGGAAAGCTATACTTGCCTAACAAATCCTTTCTTTTTTTATCTCTCGTTCAAATAGAGCGTTTATAAGGGCTGCCTAAAGCTTTTCTTTTGCCCTTTTTCTGCAATCTTCTATTATTTCCTTCGGAATCAAGCGATAAGCTAAAAAGATCAGCCCTGGAACAATTATCATATCATCGAGATGTCCGATTATCGGTATAAAATCAGGAATGATATCAAAAGGAAGAACTGCGTAGCCAATAGCAGCTTTTAGAAGAAACTTTGCTGTTTTAGGAGTGCGACTGTCTTGCAGGACTAATTTATAGACTTTGAGCTCATTCTTAAAATCTTTACTGATACGCTTTAACTTTTTGAACATGCAGCTATTATATCATGCCTATTTTGACCTGCGCACAAAAATACATTCAGCCAGTTCATTATCAATAGCAAACTGGGATTCGCCGATCTGGAAGACATAGGAAGGGAAGCTTTGAATTAAGTTTATTGTCATGCCGGGCAGAACCCCCATAGCCATAAGCTTCTGAAGTTTCTTATTATCTTTGGTATGAATATAAACAACTTTTCCTTTCTGATTTACTTTTAATCGATTAAGCGGCGAGACGATTTTGCCTGTATTCTCTTTAGCTTCCCGGCAGCATACTCCTTCAGGAATTGGCTTTCCATGAGGACATGTTTTTGGATGCCCTAAAAGAGTGCAGATATTATCTTCTACGCCCTCATGAAGCAAGTGCTCAAATTGACAGCTTAAAGGATGTATGAGTTTCTTTTTTATATCCAAGACGTCGGCAAATAATCTTTCAGCTAATCTATGCCGCCTGACTATTTTTTCACCTTCGTCTTTTCCTTTCTCTGTCAAAGCAACTTTATTGCTTATTAATTTAATATAGCCTGATTTCCACAATTCATCTATTTCCGGCTCTGCCTTCGCAATGCCTAAATCAACGGGCTCCTCTTTTTCTTCTCCGGTATGCGCCCATAGCGTCTCTAAAATTTCTTCTGCTCTATCACTTATCTTCATCTGACTTCCTCTCTTTCTTGAAATACTTTAACCATTTTGGTTCTCTCGGAACCTCAAAACTGCAATTCGGGCACCTGATAAGCTTGCAGCCTTTCATAAAAGGGCAATTTTTACAAACTTCCTGTGCCTGTTTTTCATCAAACTCATATCCGCATAAAGTGCATTTCATAAGCTAATTCCCAGGACATTTAATATAAGATTTACCAAGAAACCTGCCGAAAACGAAAAGAAGAGTATAAATACCGAAATACCCACTCCTGTTTTCCAACCCCTTTCTTTTACGTTCATCAAAAACTGCGCAATACAAGGCAAGAATAATGTTAAAGTTACGCAGGCTACCACCAACTGGTTGCCGGTGAATAATCCGGCTTTCTTAATATCATATAGCCCGGCAGCTCCGTAGTCCCTTCTAAAGAAACCAAACAAGAAGGCAACAGCAGCCTTATCGGGAAGTCCGATCCAGCGAATAGGATATTCTAATGCCCTCGTTAACAAATTAAATAGTCCTGACAACTGACCTAACCAGATAAATACGCTGGCTAAAATAAACATAGGAAATATCTCTGCGAAATACCATTTCACTCTTGTATAGGTTTTTACAAATACATTGGACAGCTTAGGCAGCCTAAGCGGCGGAATTTCCATATAAAAAGAAGGCGCCTCTCCCGGCAAAACTAATGAAGAAAGGAATCCTATTAAAAGAAAAACCAAACCCACTATCCCTGCCCAAATCCATAACCCTTTGGGGTTTCCTTCAAGTAATGAAAGAATCACTCCCAACTGCGCTGAGCAAGGAATAGCCAAAGCCAATAAGATTGTCGCGATAATCCTCTCCCTCTTTGTAGGTAGCGTCCTGGTAACCATTGTGGCCATCGTATCGCACCCTAAACCAAGGACCATGGGTATAACTGCTCTCCCGGTTAGGCCTATTTTTTTAAAAAGCCTGTCTATAAGCAAAGCTAACCTAGGTAAATATCCAGTGTCCTCAATAATCGCAAAGGCAATAAAGAATGTTGTGACAATAGGCAGTATTAAAGCTACGGCATAACGCACGCCTAAAGTGATCATCCCGTATTCCCCCACGAATAATTCACGAAACAAATGCCAAGGAATAATTGAGGTAAAAATCTGCGTTATCCAAGGATTGATATGATTTTCAAAGATATCTTTCTCAATAAAATCTACCAAAATGCCTGCGCCAAACTTTCCTACGAATTTATAGATGCCATAATAAAGTATCAATAGCAAAATAGGCACGCCGGTAACCGGATTTATCATTACCCGGCTAAGCTTTTCTTTAAACGGTAATCCCGCCTTGGGCGAATGCTCTATGGCTCTACTTACAATAATATTTGCTTCCTCTTGCCTGCGTTGGGAAATTATATAAGAAAGCGGCTCATGAAAATGCGTTTTAGTATGATTTATAATTTCCATAATCTGGGCAAGATTTTCTGGCTCATTGGATTTTACTAGCGAGATAATTTCTTCATCATCCTGAAGTAGCAATAGCCCGATAGAGCGCTTGGAGATGCCATAATCCGCCTTTAGCAAATTCTCTATCTTCTCCAAAGAAGTCTCTAAGATATCACCGATGTATTTACATGTTTCTGACATATTCTTCTATCCTCCCTTTCAAGATATCGATTCCTCTCCCAGTTGTTGAAACGGTGGATATTACCGGAATCTTCAAATCTCTTTCCAGATGCTCTAAACGTATCTTCATTCCTATTTTTTCCGCTTCATCAATAATGTTAAGAACTAATAGTACTGGCAGTTTCGCCTCGATTAACTGTAATGTAAGAGGCAACATCCTCTCTAGGTTTTTGGCATCAACTATATGAATAACAATATCTGGTTTTTCTTTAATCAATATATTCCTGGCCACCCTCTCTTCTTCAGTGATAGGCAAAAGCGAATACATGCCAGGCGTATCTATAACCTCAAATTCATTATCACCTATTTTGGTTTTACCTCTTGTAACCTCAACTGTAGTTCCCGGATAGTTAGACACAGTTACATATGTTCCTGTCAGGCGGTTAAACATAACAGATTTTCCCACATTAGGGCTGCCTACAATCGCAATTTTATTTAAACTATCTTTGATGTTTTCTTCTTCCTTGCCGCAACAAGAACCCGTCGGCTTAAATCCTTTAAATAATCTATTAACAAAACTCATTGAGTCTCCCTCCCTCCCTTCCTGCCTGCTCTAAAGCAAGCCTTAAAATGTATAAACAAAGGTAAAAACTATGGAATCATTCGCATCAGTATTAGTCCCTGTCATTACACGCTGATAAGCTATCAGAGTCTGAATCTTACTATTTGACCAGCCAATCCCCGGAGCAATAGCCAAATAATCTATATTTGAAGCAGGGGTTTTTACTCCATTATGTCTCTTGTCCCCTTGCAGAAAACCATTTACCTCGAAACTTAGATTGAAACCCTTCGGCAGAAAATATTCCATACCAAAGTCATAATTAAAGTAGTTTGCATAACGCGTCTTGACACCATCAACATGCACTTGTTGCGGAAAACTATAGGTGGCATCAGCATGAAAAATAAATGGTTTTAATCTCTTTGTTAGAATAATCCCCAGCCCCTGATCCCAAGAACCTCCGCCTGATGTAGCACCCATTAAATCCGTCCCTAACTTATCAGAATCTGCATTTTCATATTTGCCTGTAGGCATTTTAAGCTGGAATAATCCTGTCATATGAGGCATCCAGCCTTTTTCTTCAAGAGCGCAGTAACGCATAAAAAGATAACTATCGCCAAAGCCTTCTGAATGAGCACTGGAACCGTTCTGTTTGACATAATTTTCCTGATAAACCATTTGGGCATCAATCTCAAGCCTATCGGTAAGGCCATATTGCGCAAAAAGCTGTTCCTGAAACTGATATTTCTTGTCACCCTTAGGCAAAGAATCGTAGTCGCCATCTGCATTGAAGGCGCCTCTTGTGCGGTTATAAAAGAAAAATGGCTGAATCACAAATTTTCCCTTGCCGCAAAGGGGAGCTGTCCAAGTAGTAAGCGGGCCTGCGGAAACAGGCTCCCATTCATCACGCATTTCGTGGCTTTCGCTATGAGCAAAACTATAATCTGCTTGATTTAGTAATATGCAGCTTGCAGCTGTTAAAATTACCAAGATTCTCTGTAGCATCAATCTCCTCTATATCTGATTTTGATTTTCATTATCATTACTATCTTAAAAAAATTTACTTATTTCTCCTCTTTAAATAAAACTGAATATATAACCTAATATCAAACCTAATGAGCATATCAGGCCTAAATATATTAGCAAAACCTTAGTCCCAAACTCTTTCCTTAATACCAGTATCGTCCCGTAGCTTGTTATGGGGCCTATTAAAAGCAGAACAAAACCAGCTCCCCTGCTCAACCCTTGCTTAAGTAATGCATCAACCAAGGGTACGCCCATGGTTGCGCAGATATATGTGAGAAGCCCGAAGATTAACGCAAATAGATACCCCATACTGTCTCTTAAATAGTGTTTTACCAGGTAGCCGATAGGCATTATCGAACCTACAGAAGCAGCCAATACCAAACCAAGCAAAGTCTCTTTACCTATATCTTTAGGCATCTGGATATAAGCGAATTTCAGAACCGATACAACCCGAGAGATAAAGTTTTTCTTTGCCGATATGACTTTAGAAGAATTGGGATCTTTTTCATGGCAATTGCAGCCATCATTGTCTATTATGTCTTTCTTAACTTTTATTCTGTTACCAATTAAACCAGCAACTATACCCATAAAAATAACCGAAAAGAAAAGATAAACTGCAAATTTAATCCCCAACAATTTTGCCGTGACAATTAAAGCATTGATAGAGGTAGCTGGAGTAGCAATAAGTAGAGCCAGTATCGGCCCCAACGATGCTCCTTTCTTACGAAAGCTAACCGCAATCGGTAAACATCCCCAGCAACACACCGGCACCAATGTTCCAATAAGTGTTGACCATAGAACTCCTTTTACGCCCTTACCACCTAAGTGTTTATCTATCCATGCATCCGGAATAAACTCATGGACGATCCCGCTTAAAAGAAAACCAATGGCTAACGCAGGAGCCATTTCAACAAAATAGTGCTTAAATGAATTAAGAAAATTATACAAAAACATAGCGATTAATCTTTATGATTTTGAATTTCATTTTCAACATAGGGACAAAAAAATAATTCCTATTTCTTACATCTCTTGCATACTCCGTATAGTTCCATACGATGCCTCTCAGGATAGAAGCCGTGTTGCTTAACTAATTTTTCCTGCAAACGTTCAATCTCCGGATCCACTACCTCTATGAATCTACCACACTTAGTACAGATGAGATGATCGTGGTGCTGGTGGCCATAGAGATGTTCATATCTGGTTGTGCCATCTTCTAATTTTAGTTCACGGCAAAGGCCACACTCGCAAAGCAATTTAAGTGTCCGATAGATAGTGGCGTATCCTACGGTTGGATATTTTCTCTGAACTGTTCTATAGAGTTCATTGGCAGTCAGGTGTTTGTCAATATTTAAGAAAATATACAATATCTCTTTCCTCTGCTCGCTATGCTTGAGGTTCTTAGTTCTTAGATATTCTTCAAATATTTTTTCTTCCTTCTCCCATGGCATAGGAATTTATCCTTATATTATGATTTTGAAAATCACTATCAAGATAGCATAACAGAAATTGTCTGTCAAGTTAAAATTTTAGGTTTTGTAAAAGGAGACTTTGTAAAAATGCTTTAACGGCTTATGGGAGAAATCCTATACGAGAATAAAATGCAACAAATCGGCCAAATAGCTGTGAACCCAACATACTGGAATTTAGAGATAAAGAGATAGAATATTGGCAAAATCTGGCTTGATTCCCGATGAGATAGAACAATTTTTGAAACGCTGGGGTTTGCTTAAATTTCTAAGAAAAAATAATGCCCTAACCATTTGCAACCTCAAACGAT
>CAKKRB010000083.1 GCA_919902485.1 Omnitrophica bacterium GWA2_41_15
CTGCGGAAATCAAAGAAATAGTATCGCCTATCTTCAGGCCGAGCCTTGCGCTTAATTCCCTGCCTATCGTTACAGTATCTTTTTTAAGCTCAAGGTCGCCTGATTCCATGTATTTCTGTATATTCGTTACATCCTTTTCCCTGGCAGGGTCTATGCCTCTTAACATGACCCCGAGAACCTGCTCGTCCTGCCTTATAAGGGCCTGTCCGTTTATAAAAGGCGAGCTGGCTTTCACATGGGGTATTTTATTTATTTCCCTGACAAGGCTGTTGTAGTCGGAGATACCCCCTTCTTTCTCTATCACTATATGAGAATTAGTCCCTACTATTTTTTCGCGCAGGTCTCTGTCAAAACCGCTCATTACAGCCAGAACAACAATAAGCGCTGTCACTCCAAGGGCCACGCCCATTATGGATATAAGGCTTATAATGGAGATGAATTTTTCCTTGCGCTTGGAAACCAAATATCTAAAACCGATCCAGAGTTCGTATGGCATTTGTTATCTTTGTACTTCTGGTTTAAGCTGCGGGAATAAAATTACGTCTCTTATAGAAGGCTGGTTTGCAAAAAGCATTACCATCCTGTCTATGCCTATGCCCAGCCCACCTGCCGGCGGCATGCCGTATTCCAAGGCTCGGACAAAATCCTCATCTATTTTCCTTATGCCTTCCTGGCCTATCAGCTGCTCTTCAAATCTTTTCTTCTGCTCAATGGGATCATTCAGCTCTGAATACGCATTTGCTATTTCCATGCCTCCCATAAAAAGCTCGAACCTGTCAGTTAAAAGCGGGTTGTCTTTTTTTCTCTTCGCCAGAGGGCAAAGTTCTGAAAACAGATCTATTACAAATATGGGCTTCGCGCCTGTTTCAGGCTCAAGCATCTCTGTTATGATATTTGCTATCTGAGAACGTGTAATATCCTTGGCTTTGAATTTGACTCCTTCTGCCTGAAGTTTTTTAATCCAGTCCTGGGATGAATCATCAGGATTTATATCAAATTTTCTCTTAATCTCATCTGCAAAAGACCATCTTGGCCACGGCAGAGTAAGGTCTATCTCCACTTCTCCGTATTTTATTTTATTAGCGCCGAATATTTCTTTTGCCACGTGATTAAATATCTCTTCTGTGAGCTGCATCATGCCTTGGCAATCAGAATAAGCCTGATATATCTCTATCATTGTGAATTCAGGATTATGCCTTATTGAGATACCTTCGTTCCTGAAATTTCTGTTAAGTTCATAGACTTTGTCAAAACCTCCCACCAGTAATCTTTTTAAATATAATTCAGGCGCAAGGCGGAGGTATAAGTCAATATCAAGCGCATTGTGATGCGTCTTGAACGGCTCTCCTGCAGCACCTCCTGCCATAGACTGCATCATTGGTGTTTCAACTTCTAAAAATCCATTTTTATCAAGCAGTTCTCTTATTTTTGAAATGATACAACTGCGAATTTTAAAAACCTTGCGCACATCTTCGTTTACTATTAAATCCACATATCTCTGCCTGTATCTTGTGTCCACGTCTTTCAGGCCATGCCATTTTTCAGGCAAAGGCCTCAAGCCTTTGCTCAAAATGGTAATTTCCTCTGCATTTATTGTAATCTGGCCAGTGTGGGTTTTAAAAAATTTTCCCCTAACCCCTAATATATCTCCTATATCTAATCTTTTAAATATATTAGTATAGATATCCTTGCCTATAGAATCTACTTTAATATACACCTGGATTCTTTCGCTTGCATCCCTCAGGTCTACAAAGCTGGATTTTCCATGCTCTCTCAAAGCAGTAATCCTGCCTGCTGTCTGCACAGAGTTGCCTTCTTTGGCTTCCTTGAGCATTGTTTCTATGCTCACAGGTTTATCAAACCTTCTTCCATAAGGCTCAATGCCTATCTCTCTGATAGCATTTAACTTATCTATTCTCTGTTGTACATATTCATTCATCTCTTCCATCAGACAAACCTCCGCCTTTCGGGTAATTATATCTTATAT
>CAKKRB010000084.1 GCA_919902485.1 Omnitrophica bacterium GWA2_41_15
AGGATGACATAAAATTAAAAGGCGCTGCCATAGAATGCAGGATAAACGCTGAAGACCCTGGAAAGAATTTTATGCCCTGTCCTGGAAAGGTGGATTTATTTTTACCTGCAGGCGGGCCTGGCGTAAGAGTGGATTCTCATGTATATTCAGGTTATACAATTTCGCCTTATTACGATTCCATGATAGGAAAACTTATCTGCTATGGAAATTCCAGGCAGGATGCAATAAAGGTGATGCAGAGGGCGCTCGATGAATTTATAGTAACGCCTATTAAAACGACAATACCTTTTCATAAGCATGTAATGAGCGATACGTTATTTCTAAGAGGGGATTTTGCAACAGATTACGTGGAGAAACTTTTAGGCACAAGCGAATAGAAAGGCAGGTAGTTAAAATTATGAAAAAAGTAGGCATATTGACTGGCGGAGGAGATTGTCCTGGGTTAAACGCTGTAATAAGGGCTGCTGTAAGGTACGCTATTCAGGAAGGCTATGAGGTCACAGGGATAAAGAACGGATGGAAGGGGCTTGTTGAAAACGACACTATGGAACTAAGCCTTCAGTCTGTATCAGACATATTGCCTAAAGGCGGGACCATTCTGGGGACATCGAGGACCAACATTTATAAAAAAGAAGGTGACCTGAAAAAGGCAAAGGAAAATTTTAAAAAGATGGGGCTTGAGGCATTGATAGCGATCGGAGGAGAAGATACGCTCGGCATTGCGCATAAATTATACAAAGAAGGTTTTAATGTAGTGGGCGCGCCAAAGACAATAGACAATGACTTGAACTGCACTGATGTTACGTTCGGGTTTGATACAGCGCTGAATGTAGCGACCGAAGCGATTGACAGGCTTCACACTACCGCAGAATCTCATCACAGGATTATGGTAGTTGAAGTGATGGGGAGGCATGCAGGATGGATAGCCCTCGAATCAGGTATTGCAGGCGGAGCAGATATAATACTCATACCCGAGGTCCCTATAGATATTGAAGATGTGTGCAATATTATAAAAAAGAGGCATACCAGGGGCAAAACTTTCAGCATAGTTGTGGTTGCTGAAGGCGCGCAGTTTAAAGAAGGCACAATGGTTCTGCAGGAAGAAAAACTTGATGCATTTGGCCATGTAAGGCTTGGAGGTATAGGGCAGAGGATAGCGGAAGAGGTGGAAAAAAGAACAGGTTACGAGACCAGGGTGACAGTTTTAGGCTATGTGCAGAGAGGCGGAACACCCACTGCGTTTGACAGGGTCCTTGGCACAAGGTTTGGCATAAAGGCAATGGAGCTCGTGCTTAAAAAAGATTTCGGCAAGATGGCAAGCTTACAGGGGAATAAGATTGTCGCAGTGCCTCTGGAAGCAGCTGTCAGCGAATTAAAAACAGTCGATATGGAATTATATAATATTGCAAAGATATTTTTTGGATAATCGCATTCCGTTCGGCGATCGGAAAAAACCACATTCCGATCGCCGAACGGAATCAAGAGAATATGAAAAAAAAGATAAAAGAGCTGTTAAAAGAAAGCATTGATGTAAAAAATAAGCTGATTGAATGTCAGCTGGACGAAATTGAAAAACTTGCGCTGGCAATGCTTAATACGATAAAATCCGGCCATAAGATTCTGCTATTCGGCAACGGCGGCAGCGCTACTGACAGTCTGCACATAGCAGCAGAGCTTGTGGGCAGGTTTAAAAAAGAAAGAAAAGCGCTTCCTGCCATAGCCCTCACTGCAAACATATCTACTCTTACCGCGCTTGGTAATGACTATGATTTTGATTATATTTTTGAAAGGCAGGTAGAGGCTTTTGGCAATAAGGGAGATATGGCCATAGGCATATCCACAAGCGGCAGTTCAAAGAATGTGGTGGCCGGTATTCTTAAAGCCTCTAAAATGGGCCTTAAAACAGCCGCTCTTACAGGCAATA
>CAKKRB010000085.1 GCA_919902485.1 Omnitrophica bacterium GWA2_41_15
CTTTGCGCCTTCCCCTCTGATATTTTCTGAATTTTACCCTCTTAGGCATCAACACAGCTTATTTCTCCTGTTTTGTTTCGCTTTGCTCTCTGCTCTTTGCGCCTTGCCCTTTTTTTACCAGTATCTCTCCCAAACATATCCACACCTTAACGCCTATTAACCCATAAACAGTGTGAGCCTCGCTGAATCCATAATCTATATCTGCCTTTATAGTCTGCAAAGGCACTTTGCCTTCCATATATTTTTCTGACCTTGCTATTTCAGCTCCGTCTAATCTGCCTGCGCATCTTATTCTGATACCCTGCGCGCCTGACATCATTGCCTGCTGCACTGCTTTTTTCATAGACCTTCTGAAGCCGACCCTCTTTTCCATCTGGAATGCGATATTTTCCGCAACTAACTGGGCAGAAATCGCAGGCTCTTTAACCTCTTTTATGTCAATCTGCAATTCCTTGTCAACTATACCCCTGAGGTCATCCCTCAGCCTGTCAATCTCAGCGCCTTTTCTTCCTATTATTACGCCCGGCCTGCCGCTGTGTATGATTATCCTGACCCTGTTGGAAGCCCTTTCTATCTCTATCTTAGCTATGGCTGCCTGCGCCAGGTTCTTTTTTATATGAGCTCGTATCTTGAAGTCTTCCACAAGAAGCCTGCCAAAGTCTTTTTTCCTTGCGAACCACCTGGAATTCCAATCCCTTATATAACCCAGCCTGAAACTATACGGATGTACTTTTTGTCCCAAGGTTTATTTCTCCTTTGCTTTTACTGCTTTTACTGTTTTCACCCTGCGCTTAGGCTCTGCGGCGCTATGCTCTGCAACAGTGGCCTTTTTCTCGTGAACTTTTATTTTATCCAGCTCCAGAATAATGTGAGTTGTCCTGTGCAGTATTTCCGTTGCCCTGCCCATGGAAGCGGCTCTGAATCTTTTAATAAGGGGCCCCTGGTCTGCTTTTATCAAAGAAACATACAAACTGGAAGCAGGCACGTGGAAACGCTTGTCAGCGCTGTCCACAGCTGACTTCAACACCCTCTTTATATAAAGACACGGCCTTTTACTGAGATTATCAAGAAGCGCCTCTGCCTTTACAACAGGCATGCCTCTTACCAGATCCATGACCCTGCGGGTCTTTCTGGTAGATATCCTTATATACTTTGCGCTTGCTTTGGTAATCATGCTATGTCTTATCCATCGACTGCTCTGTATGAGCTCCGTGCTTCCTGAACACCCTTGTAGGGGAAAATTCTCCGAGTTTATGCCCAACCATGTTTTCTGTTATAAAAACAGGTATAAATTTTCTGCCGTTATAAATCGATATGGTCGCGCCTATAAACTCAGGCACTATTGTTGAACGCCTCGACCATGTCTTTACAGGCTTTCTGTCGCCTCTTGCCTGCAGCTCCTTTACAACATTCAGTAATTTCTCGTCTACAAATACGCCTTTTTTTAACGACCTGCCCATTT
>CAKKRB010000086.1 GCA_919902485.1 Omnitrophica bacterium GWA2_41_15
CATTGCTTCCTTAGAAATCCCGAATACATCTTCAAAATTAAACACCTCGTTCTCTTCATCTATAGTGCCGTTCACCTGAGCGCTCCCTCTTACCTCCACATCGCCACTTGCAGTAATAGCTGAAGTGACATCCCCTGGGCTTGCAGGATTCGCAGGCCTTTCCACTACAGCGCTTATCTTGCGAATGGCATTATTAGGGCTTACTGCTGTAGATGGCACCCCGCCTGTAGAATTTATCAAAAATCTTGTGGATGTCAATGCTGTAGTTTGAGTGGAATACGCGCCGTTTCCAAGCGTGCCTGATAAAGGCGTATTTGGCAACTCTGCAATAGCCCTATCCACGCCTGCTTCTGCGAGCCACAAGGCCTGGCTAGAATCCCTTTCTTTATCAGCTGCTCTTTTTTCTCCGATGCTTCTGCCGGCAAATGCAGTGGCAATAATTATAATCACAACCACTACCATGTAAACCGCAACAAGCATAAATCCTTTTTTATTATTCAACATATCTAATTCCTAAGCTTCACTTGCGATGTAAGTGTTACATTAGACTGTCTTGCTGTAAAACCCGGAAATGTATTTTTCTGCGCAGTAATGCTGATATTCAGCACGGTCTGGCTCGCAGCCAATCTGTTAAAACTGACTGCTGCAATATTATTCGCAAGGACCTTCTGGCTGCCTGACTGCGTTCTTATCAGCTGTGTACCATTCAGTCCGCCAAGCGCATACTGGATATTGCTTGACCAGGTAATGCCAGCTGCGCCTACAGTTGTTGGAATCTGGAATGTTATTGAATTATAATTTACACCATTGGCTGGGACACCGATTATAGTGGAAACATCTGCCTGGCGGAGCTCTTTCATCATCGCGTCCAATCCGTTTCTACACGCCTGCTGCACCCCTATCTGTGATTCTCCAACGCTCATAGAATTCCTTCCTGTTCCCAGCACGCTGAAAATAGCCGCAAATATAATTGAGAACAAAAAAACAACTACCATTATTTCAATTAATGTAAAGCCTTTATTGTTTTTTATCATCTCTGAGCCATTAATGTTGCAATCGCAGCCGGAGAATCCAATCTTCCGTTTGGATTAATATCCTCTCCTGCTTCAAAAACTCCGTTAAGATTTGTGTCTTCCCCTATAACCCTGTTCGAACGCGTCCTCCAGGAAACGCTCACAAAAATCTGCAATAGATTTGGATTGGAATTATTTATAGAAACATTGCCTTTAGCCTGGCCAACAGTAAATCCAGCTGGATTAAAACTTGTCCCGTTATAGGTAGCATATGCTGTGGAAAAATCTGAATTGCGGATCTCTTCGAGTTTGTCCTGGCAGGCTGCCACAGCAATGGTAAGTTTCCTGGAATTCTCATTCAAAGATAAAAGATGGGTGAAAATAGCCAGAAGCCCTGACAGCGCCACTATAAGCACGCCTGCTGCTATCATAAGCTCAAGAAGTGTAAAACCTTTATTTTTCATAACCATTGCCTACCATTTGAAAGCTATGCCGCCACCTATAAACCGCTCTTTATCTCTGACTATAGATTCTATATAAACTATGCCCTGTCTGTCAAACATTTTTTTTGTAAACTTCAGAGTCAAGCCGCCTTCTTCAATATCAGATGTTTCCAGAATCAGCTCTTTGCCTTTTCCGATTTTCCATCTGCCTGAAAAAATAATCTTCCTGCGCAGTTTTTCTGTTTTTGAAATACCTATTCCTGCATCAAACGTAACGTATGCCTCTTTGCCTTCAGCGGCCAGCGTACCCAGCGAAGTCCTGAAATTAAAACCTGAACCTATTTTCTTGTCCAGGAGATACCTGAGCCTGCACTTGTCTTTAATATCCCAATAACCTTTAAACGTAAGAACCTGATCACTTCCGCCATATTGGTAAACTATCTCGTTATTCTCATTTAACTGCCATCCGCCGAATAAAGTTAAAGAATCTGTTTTATCGTTTTCTCTTTTAACCCCGAACGTAAGCCTGTTGTTTTCATCTGCCTGCCATGAGCCGTAAAGTTTCATCATATATGTCAGGCTTTTATTTTCTCCGGTCTTTGAGTTCGCCAAAAATACAATTTCATTGCTCCTGGCATCCATAATCTTTGCCTTAAAGCTGAGCCTGTTGCCTTCGCACTGATTATTCCATTTATTCAGCGTAAAGATCAGATTGTGGCCTTTATCCAAAGAATATTTTCCTGAAAATTTTATCTTCTGGGGGATATCTGCGCCTGAGGATTTATTTACTTCGTAGAAAAGAGTATTACTGCTGCCTGTTTTAAACCTGCCGTAAACTACCTGCCTGAACTTCTTGACCATAGAGCGTCTCCCTGGCAGACTGGCCACAATAAGCCTATTAAACGGATCAATTTCATACCAAACCCTATCCATATCCCTCCGTTAATTCACAAAACGAGTATGACTT
>CAKKRB010000087.1 GCA_919902485.1 Omnitrophica bacterium GWA2_41_15
TGGCGAAAAATATTTTAGCAAGGATAGGCACCCCGATAAAAGATATATTGGATTTCTGCGGGTTAAATCCAAAAATGGATATCTATAAAATTGTAATGGGCGGGCCAATGACAGGCATTGCGCAAAGTAATCTGAACGCGCCCGTTATTAAAGGTACATCAGGCCTGCTTATTCTTGATAGTAAATTTAAATTTGAAGAAAAAGAGCTTGATTGCATAAGGTGTTCCAAATGTATTGATGCCTGCCCTGCAGGCCTTATGCCTTGTATGATGGGCGCCAGCGTAAAAAAAGACAGGTTTGACATAGCAGGTTCTTATGACCCGCTTGACTGCATTGAATGCGGTTCGTGCAGTTATGTATGCCCTTCAAAGATACCGCTGGCGCAGCTTATAAAGCTTGCAAAGCTTAAAAGCGCACATCTATGAAAAATATTTTAAGATTCGCATTTATTTTATTCCTGGTTAATTTAATAGCAGCGTCTGTCCTTGCAGGGACTTATAACCTCACTAAATCCAGGATAGAAGAACAGGAAAGGCTGGCCCAGGAACAGGCCCTTAAACAGGTAATGCCTGAGGAAATAGGAGACAGGCTTGAGCTTGCAGCAAAAGACGGGGCAGCAAAATACTGGAAGGTATTCAAGCAAGACAGCGCTCAGGTCAGGGGGTATGTATTTATTGCAAAAAGATACGGATATTCAAGCGTCATAGAGACAATGGTAGGCATGAAAAAAGACGGCACTATTACAGGAATAAAGGTGCTTTCTCAAAATGAAACTCCAGGTCTTGGCGCCAAAATAACAGAACCTTATTTCATAAAACAATTTGTGAATAGAGATATAAATGCCCTGGAACTTTCAAAAAACAATATACACGCAATCACCGGCGCAACCATATCTTCCAGGGCGATTTTGGGTTCCATAAAATTCAGCGGCACGGAAATGTTAAATAATAAAAATGAATAAATTTACAGTTTCTCCTTCTCCCCATATTAAGTCAGACAATACCACAAAAAAGATCATGTGGGCTGTTGTATTGTCTCTTATGCCTTCAGGCGTTGCAGGCATATACATATTCGGCTTATCAAGCTTAAATGTTATTGTCCTGTCAATACTCTCATGCTTTTTTACAGAAGCGGTATTTTTAAAATTAAGGAACAAGGATGCGAAAACAGTTTTGGACGGAAGCGCCATATTAACAGGGCTTCTTCTTGCGTATAATCTTCCGCCCGGAGTGCCTTTTTGGATACCTGTAGTGGGAGGCGCGGTCAGCATTGTTTTAGGAAAACAGCTTTTCGGGGGCCTGGGCCAGAATATATTTAATCCTGCTCTTGTAGGCAGGGCGTTCCTGCAGATTTCATGGCCTGTTTATCTGACCGCATGGAAAAATCCAAAATGGTGGCCTGATGCTGTATCAACTGCAACGCCTCTTGCAAAAGAAGGTAGCTCACACTTTAGTTATATGGACCTTTTCCTGGGAAACCGCTCAGGGTGCATAGGAGAGGTATGCGTTGCGGCGTTATTGATAGGCGTTTTGTTCTTACTGGTTACAAAAATAATTTCTCTTGAAATACCATTGAGTTTTATAGGCACAGTTGGCATAATCAGCTGGATATTCGGAAAACAGGGATTTTTTAAAGGCGATTTTCTTTTTAGCGTACTGGCAGGCGGGCTTATACTGGGCGCATTTTTTATGGCAACTGATTATGTGACGTCGCCTCTTACCAAAAAAGGCAAGATTATCTTTGGCATAGGCTGCGGCATTATCACAGCTATTATAAGGCTGAGAGGCAGTTATCCTGAAGGCGTGTGTTATTCAATACTGTTTATGAATGCGGCTGTGCCGATAATAGACAGATTTACAAAAGTCAGAAAATATGGGCTTGTAAAAAAATGAAAAAATTGTTCAAAGAATTTTTTAAAGGCATAGGGAGCGAAAATCCAACATTTCGCCTGATACTTGGGCTTTGCCCTACCCTTGCAGTTTCTACAAGCGTAATAAACGGGATAGGCATGGGCGCAGCTGCTACTTTTGTCCTGATAGGTTCAAATATGATTATATCTCTGGTCAGAAGATTTATACCTGACGAGATCAGGATTCCGTGTTTTATCGTGATCATAGCTACATTTGTTACTATTGTTGAGCTTACAATGAAGGCGTATGCGCCTGAGCTTTCAAAAGCGCTTGGCATATTTGTGCCTCTAATAGTTGTAAATTGCATAGTGCTCGGCAGGGCAGAGGCGTTTGCCTGCAAACAAGGGGTGCTTGCTTCAATAATGGACGCATTAGGGATGGGGCTAGGTTTTACGCTGGCGCTTGTGCTCATCTCTGTGGTAAGAGAACTGCTGGGGAGCGGCACGCTTGCTGGTTTTTTGATTATTAAGAATTTTGAACCTGTGCTTTATATAGCTTTAGCGCCGGGCGCGCTTTTAGTGATAGGGCTTCTTATAGGCGGGATTAATTATATTTCCAGGAAAGGAAGAGCTGCATAATGGATGTCAGCATGTTTTTATCAGTAATTATAGGTGCCATCTTTATCAATAATTTTATACTCTCTAAATTTCTCGGGCTTTGCTCATTTATCGGGATTTCAAAAGAAACAAAACCCGCCCTTTATATGGGCGTTTCAGCTACATTTGTAACCACGTGCGCTTCAATAATTACCTGGGCTATTTATAATTTTATACTGGTGCCCTGCCACATAGAATACCTCAGGACTATTTCATTTATCCTGGTTATCGCCTCCTTTGTCCAGTTGGTAGAGATGGTTATAAAAAAATTCAGCCGGACGCTTTACAGGACGCTCGGCATATATTTGCCTCTTATTACGGTTAATTGCGCAGTGCTTGGCGTAGCTGTTTTAAACAGCGAGATGTTTTTTAAGCCAGGCATAAATACGCTGACAAGTTTTGCTTTATCAGCCTTGCAGGGTTTTTGCGTGGGCCTGGGTTATATACTTGTAATGTTATTTATGTCTGGTATAAGGGAAAGGCTTGAACTCTGCGACATACCAGCTTCTTTTAAAGACGCGCCTATCGCATTTATAATAGCGTCATTAATGTCCATGGCTTTCATGGGATTTTCCGGATTCAGGTTTTAATATGTTAATTCCTATTCTAACAATGTCAATAATGGGGCTTTTGTTTGGCCTGGGGCTTGCGTATGCCTCGAAGATTTTCAAGGTTGAGATGGACCCGAAGATAGATATGATCATGCATGCGCTTCCAGGGGCAAATTGCGGCGCGTGCGGAATGGCAGGATGTGCAAGTCTGGCAGAGGCCATAGTGGCCGGAAAAGCTGAAATTACATCCTGCGCGCCAGGAGGCCAGGAGGTTTGCGATAAGATTGCAGGGATACTTGGAGTAGGCGCAAAGGTAAAGCAGAAAAAAACAGCAAGGGTCAGATGCAATGGAGGCAAAAGATCTGCGGATAAATACGTATACCAGGGACTGGGAAAATGCTCTGCTGTAAATTTACTGGCAGGCGGGAACAAAGAATGCAGGTTCGGATGCCTTGGTTTCGGGGACTGCGTACAGGTATGTTCTTTTGATGCCATTCATTTAAACGAAAATGATATTCCTGTGGTTAGCGCTGATAAATGCACTGCCTGCGGAAAATGCGTACAGGCGTGCCCTAAAAAAATAATTATCCTGGGAAAAGCTGATGATAAGGTTTATGTAAAATGTCTTTCACGGGACAAGGGAACAGTGGTAAAATCTATATGCCCTGTTGGGTGCATAGGGTGCAAGATATGCGAAAAACTTTCAGGAGGCGTGTTTATTGTAGAAAATAATCTATCCAGAGTAGATTACAGCAAGGCAAAGACCGATACGCCCTGGCAGACGGTTATTGAAAAATGCCCTGTAAAATGTATAGTAAAAGATAATTAATAGGAGGGGTTATGGCAGGGAATGTGATTGAATTAGCAGAACATAATTTTGAACAGGAGGTTTTAAAATCAGACAAGCCTGTGATCGTGGATTTCTGGGCAACATGGTGCATGCCGTGCAAGATGCTTGCCCAGACTGTTGAAGAGATAGCAGGCGAACACAAAGGAAAATACAAGGTCGCGAAATTAAACATAGACGATGCCATGGAGATTGCGACTAATTTCAGCGTTATGAATATCCCGACCCTGATATTTTTTAACAACGGTGGGGAAGTAGGCAGAATGGTAGGCGCTGCTTCCAAAAGGGATATATTAAAGAAAATGGAAGAGGCATTTGCATGAATATAGCTGTATTTTGTTCAGGCAGCGGAACAAACCTGCAGGCCATAATAGACAGCCAGAAAAAAGGCTATATAAAAGCAGAGATTAAGCTCGTTGTTTCTGATATGCCCGATTGCTATGCATTGACAAGGGCAAAAAATGCAGGCATAAAAACAGTTGTTGTTGAAAGAAAAAATTATAAAGTAAAAAAGGATTTTGAAGCGGAAATAATAAATACCCTGAAAAAAGAAGGTATAGGCCTTATAGTGCTTGCAGGCTACATGAGAATGCTCTCAGAGGATTTTATAAAGGCCTATGAAAACAAAATCCTGAATATACATCCTGCGCTTCTTCCGTCTTTTAAAGGCACCCGCGGAATAAAGGATGCGTTTGAATACGGAGTAAAAGTAACCGGCCCCACAGTGCATTTCGTTACCGTAGATATGGACGCAGG
>CAKKRB010000088.1 GCA_919902485.1 Omnitrophica bacterium GWA2_41_15
GGGATTTACATGAAATTTGTTAAAAAAGAGGATATAATACCTTATGGCCCGTATATTTCCCTGGCTGGTTTTGTAGCTATGGTCTGGGGCTATAAGATTCTGGGTCTATTTTTCTTATGATTAGAGGGGGTGTGAAATGTTGAGATTTCTTACTGCAGGCGAATCGCATGGAGAAGCTCTTTTGGGCATATTAGAAGGAATGCCTTCAGGGTTAAAGATTGATATCAAAGATATAAATAGGGACCTTAAGAGGCGGCAGCAAGGATATGGCAGGGGAGCAAGGATGCAGATAGAAAATGACCATGCCAGAATACTTTCAGGCCTCATGAGAGGAGTTACAATAGGCAGTCCTATAGCTATTCTTATAAAAAATAAAGATTTTAGCATAGATAAGCTGCCGGCTGTGAAAAATCCAAGGCCAGGGCATGCGGATTTGGCAGGAATATTGAAATATGGTTTCAAGGATGCAAGGTGCGTCCTGGAAAGGGCTTCTGCCAGAGAAACAGTTGCGAGGACAGGGATAGGAGCCATATGCAAGATTCTGTTAGCAGAATTTAATATAAAGGTTTTGAGCCGGGTTTTAATGATAGGAGGGGAAAGGTCTGAAAAATTAATGATACGAAAAATAGACGAAGCCGGGAAATCAAAGGATACGCTTGGGGGCGTATTTGAGGTTATAATTAAAGGCGCGCCACCTGGCTTGGGAAGCTGCATGCATGGAGACAGGCGTTTAGACGCAGGCCTTGGCCAGGCAATCATATCCATACCTGCTATCAAGGGAGTTGAGATAGGAAATGCCATTGAATCCAGCTCTAAACCAGGCTCAGGGGTTCATGATGAGATTTTTTATTCCAGAAAAAAAGGCGTTTACAGAAACACCAATAATGCCGGAGGCATAGAAGGCGGTATGTCAAACGGCGAAGACATAGTAATCCGAAGTTATATGAAGCCTATAAGCACGTTAATGAATGGGTTGAATACTATAAACATAGACACAAAAAAACAGGCTAAGGCATCTACTGAAAGGTCTGATATCTGCGCTGTTCAGGCTGCAGGAGTAGTAGGCGAGGCAGTAACAGCCTTTGTAATATCAGGCGCGCTGCTAGAGAAATTCGGCGGGGACAGTCTCATAGAAACAAA
>CAKKRB010000089.1 GCA_919902485.1 Omnitrophica bacterium GWA2_41_15
ACCCCCATTGACTTAGGTAATCTCTCCAAAGGCATTACCAAATACATCGAAGAGCGCGAGAAATAAAAGACATCTTCCATTTTTCTCTTGACAAACCCGCACTATTATGGTATCATTATAGTGTCATAAAGAAAGGTTGTTTTTTATGAGGGGAGTCCCTAATCAGATTATCAACCTGGTGAAAAATCATCAGGTTCTTTTCTCTGGAAAGGCCCGGCATCAACTCGATATAGGAGTTTTTGATACTGATGATCTTATACATTCTGTGCTTTATGGCAAGCTGGTCAAGAAGGAGAGAGATGAACAGCAGGTATCTCGGTACAAATACACTATAGTAGGATCTTCGCGTTCAGGAATTTCTATTTACTCCTGCGGGAAGATGATAAGCCTTTTCAAGAAAGCGTATTTTATAATAACATTTCATGAAACGAGGTGATAGTTATGGAGAAAAAGATTAAAAAAATTCCCTGCTTGTCGGATAAGTCATGCGATGGACATCTAATCTTTAAGCGCATTAATTACACAATAAAACTTAAAGATAAAACTGTCTCGGTGCCTAACATCGAAGTCTGGGAGTGTGATCTTTGCGGCGAGCGTTTCTATCCGTATGAGGCTTCCAAAAAGATAGACCTCTACAAAGAATATTCCGGTAGACTCATGCTTCGTTTAGAACCAGAACTTCATTGGAAACTGGCCAGGGTAGCCAACAAGCACCATCGTTCTCTTAACCAAGAGGTCAATTATTTACTAGAAAATACCTTAAAATGAATTTCAGAGACCTTGCTCGGATCCTCTCAAAAGAATATCATCTCTCTCAAGACCTCTCCAATCAAATCCTAAAAACCATCCTTAAAACCATCGCTACTGAATTAAAACAAGGCCGCCTTGTCCGGCTCAGAAACTTTGGCACCTTCCAAGCAAGAAAAAGCCACGGCAAGCTGAGAGCCAAGTTTGATGACTCGAAAAATTTCTTTAAACAAGTGGGATTTCCCACTTGACAAAGTTCCCATAATAGTGTATACTTTGTTACGGAGGTGAGTAAGATGAAGACAGATGATAAAGAAAGGTGGCTTTCCAAAAAAGAATTCACGCCGGTAGGAATCAGCTCCTTAGACTCTAAACACCGGATAACCCTAAAAGATAAGATCATGAATAGGCCGCCCTTAAATCACATGGAAGTTAATGCCTTCAAGATTTTCTTGGGCGATGAAGGAGATATCCTATTAAGACCCATGGCAAGTATCCCCAGTAAAGAATTGTGGGTACACCAGAACCCTGATGCACTAGAAAGCATACAGCGGGGAATGCGAGACATAAAAGAAGGCAGGGTTACAAAAGTCAAAAGCTTAGATAAATTTTTTAAAGGATTATGATATTTGAATTACATTTTTCTAAGGAAGCAGAGGCCAAACTAAAAGATCTCAAAGAAAATAGAGACTTAGCCAAACGATATAAAGCTGTCAAAAAAGCTCTCAAAAACTTACGACAAAATCCCAGGCACCCCAGCTTACAAACACACCCCTATTCCTCACTTAAAGGCCCCGACGGTGAGAAAGTCTTTGAAGCATACGCGGAACAACATACACCAGCTGCTTATAGAATCTTCTTCTACTATGGTTCTCCAAGAGGCGAAATTATGATTTTAACAATTGTTCCTCATCCTTAAACTTCGACCTATCCAAGAAACTCCTAAAGAATTTGTGATAATAAAGCTTATACGCTTTTCAAAAATTCCACGAAAACCGCCAAAACCCCAAAAACCGCAAAAATTGCATTTCCCGACGATAAAATCCTTTATTATAAGCCCGTAGAGACGATTTCTCGGGTCAAGCCATAGTCTGATACCCGTCAATTGTCGCGCCCGCTCTACGTCTCCCGCCGCGCGTTGCCGCGCCGCTCGAGTCGCTCACGCGCTCCCGCCTCAGCGCACTCGCGCGCCGCCAACATGAACGCGCGCAGGCGGCGCGCCCGTATCGCAGGCAGCTGGCTTCGGCTCGCCGCGTGTCGCGCACTTCTTAAACACCCGCCTATTCAAGTGAGCCGAAGCCAGCCGTGTCCACTCGCTCACCGCGCAATATCTCCGCGTTCCTAATGAAAACACATTTCTCTCAAGACGACGCGGGGTTCGCTCGTGTCCACCTCTGCCTCACTTCGTTCGGCAGAGCGCCTGCCCCCCGCCCTTATGCGGAATGTCGCTCGCCCCCAGGGTGAATAAAACAGGGGAAGCGGCTCAGGGGTTCGGCATCCCTTGACATTTTTGGCTGACATATGTTTCTACAATAGCCCAAATTTAAACGGATTAGCGGTTCTGTAAGGTTTTCTCTACAGTGGCAATGGTCTTCTCCCCCCTAGGCCAAAAATGTCAAGGGTCGGGCAAGCCGCGCGGTTTTCCCCCTAAAGGGGTCGCCAA
>CAKKRB010000090.1 GCA_919902485.1 Omnitrophica bacterium GWA2_41_15
TTTCCCTTTATAAATCCTTATTTTCTTTTGTTTTTAAACATTCTTACTACTTTTGTTTAATCTCCTTAAGAACGTTTTTTGTCTTTGTTTTTTTTAGTTTTTTCGAGATTTTTAAAATCGTTCCTCTTATAACGTTATTATATACGTTACCTATACGTTAAATATAGCGGGGTCTCGGCCATTGAAAATAAAGGACTTACAACAAAAAACCTTGCAGCTATAACACCGTAACCTTGCAGCTATAACACCGTAACCTTGCAGCTATAACACCGTACCCTTGCAGCTATAACACCGTAACATCATAGTGAAGAGACTGAAGCTTTTCTTTGTCTAAACGGCACCTTAATACCCCTCTTTTTACACTCTCTGGCTATCATTTCCACAAAAGCAGCGCGCTTAGACTGTTTAATTTGCCCTTGTCTCTCCATTTCTTTTACCTCGCTTAGACAAAGAAAGATTACATGCTCAGGGACCTTTTTCGCAATTAATTTATAAAATCTTTCAGAATGTATATCCCCTAATTCTTCTAATATCTTCAAGGTTATACTATCTATTTTTGCTTTATCCTCAGGATATAGTACAACTTTCCTTACCCGCACTTTACTAAACACAAACTTAATTTCATCCCAACCAAATTCATAGCTTTCTAAAAACCCTACTTCAACCAGAGGGTCTATGGCTCGGGTAATACTTACTTTTCTGTTTGAAGTTTCTTCATCCGTTATCCAAAGCAGCTCGATTATCTCTTGGGTTTTCATCTCTGCCTCTTTTTTATAATTATACGCGGAGAGATATGTATGCAATCTTCTTGAACGCTGACTATCGAGCCTTAAGAAATAAATCTCTTTATCTATTTTAGTGGCATAATAGTTCTCTAAATTTCGTCTCATCCAATCCTCTAATTCTATCTCAACAACATATTCTTTATTCTTTAACTCCTTATGTGTTTTTCTATCTTTTCTATGGACCTCAACTACTCTAAAGATATGTAGAATTTTTTCTTTTTCATCCATATCTTCCGCGCCTTTAGAGGTGCGTGTTTTGAAAAACCGGTTGTGTATAATGGCGCAAGAGTCTATAGTTTTTAATGACCTAGCTATATTTCTATAATTAGGTCCAGTTTTAGTTAAGTACAGCCTCTTACAGAGTTCTTTTATTGGAACAAAAAAGTTTTTAGGATAATACCCTAACTTAGGTCTAATTTCTTCTTGTAAATATCCCTGCACGGCATTTACCACTTTAGCCTCATCCCCATCCATTAGTCCATATTTAATACTTGGTTGCAAGATCAATGCTTGCCGTCCATTTTCTGTTTCTCTCTTTGCGACGACAAAATCTTTTCTTGTTTCGCTTAATTTTTTCTCTATCTCCTTTTTAGTTTTTCCTGAGCCGGTAAAATAGATAGGATATTTCTCAATATTCCGCTCAAGCCAAATAGAGCTTGCTTCCCTTTCTTTTACCTCGGTTTCTAAAGAAGGTTTTGGCGTTAATTCCAATCTAGATAATATATCCCCTATTTTCTCTCCACCCATCTAATACCCGTAATGTTTTTAATACAAATATTACTTGTAAACGGATCTTTTTATCCGTCCTTAATCCGCATGAAATCCAATTCTACGCTTTGGCCACTCTGGAGGATCCATAAGCTGGCGGATTGCTTTAAAAATTGCCTGTATCTCTTCACCGTGCCTCTCTGTCTTTCTCTCTAATTGACTTAACTTATAAGTAATGTCCTTATGGGTTGAAATAATTGCTTTCAGTCTGACAAAGGCTCTCATTATTGCGATATTAACCTGAATTGCTCTCTCGCTATTGAGCACGCTGGAAAGCATAGCCACGCCTTGTTCTGTAAATACATACGGATGATGCCCTCCAAGGTGTTTACGCGATGGTATCGCATTTTGCGATACCATAAAATCTATCTCGCCTTCATCCAACTGAAACATAAAATCTCTTGGGAAACGTTTGATATTCCGTTTTACCTGTTCCCTAGGCCGGATTGGTCGCACATCATAAAGTTCCGCCAAATCTTTATCCAACATAACATTCTGGCTGCGCATGAAATGAATTTTTCTTTCTATTAGCTCTAACATTACCTTTCCCATTACCTATCCTTCCCTATAACTATTCATCTTTTTCTACACTTACCTTTATTTCTCAGCATTAATAAAAGCCTTCAGATTCTCACCTGACACTTGCCAGCTTCTCCCTATCTTCTGGGCCCTTATCTTGCCCTGCCTACAATAACGCTCTAGGGTTACAAAATGTACACCTAATTTTTTGCTTAACTCTTGAAGATCATAAAGCTCAATACCACTTATTCTCTTGGGCATCTTAATCACTCCCTTGGTTTTGTATTCTTGCCTTTTAATCCGTCTGCTATGGTAATGTTAAAGGCTTCTGTGATGTTATGTCTATCCCAATAAGCAAAGTTATAAAGTTTCCTAAGCAGGTCGTCCTTAACGTAGAAAGTCATCTTTTTAGTTTTGTAAGTGGTGGTTTCCGGATCTCTGGAAGGCTGCCCGCGTCTGTTTGTAATGTCTGTATTACTTGTTTTCTTTGTTTTGTTTGTTTTACTTGTAATACTTGCTTTACTTATAATGTTTGTTTTGTTTGTAGTTTTCTTAATAAGCCGGTCGGTGAGATTAACATTATCTCCTATAGGCATAGCATTATCCCCTTTCTTTTATAAATTCCTTGGCCAAAGCCATATAATCTTCTGCCCCGTGAGAAGAAGGGGCGTAAGTTAAAACACTCTTAGCAAAGGATGGAGCTTCGGCTATTTTTACGCACTCTCTAACATGCGTTTTAAAGACCTTTTCTTTAAAGTTTTTCCCTATTTCTTTTAGTACTTCATCGGATAATCTTCGCCGGCCATCATACATAGAGGGTACAATGCCTTTAATCTTTAGGTTTCTATTTAGGACCCGCCTGACTTCATTAACGGTTTCTAATAACTGTGCCAACCCCTGTAGGCTTAAAATCTCCATCTGTAAAGGTATTAGGACCTCAGAGGCCGCATTTAAGGCATTAACAGTAAGTATGGATAGGGAAGGGGGGCTATCGATAAAGACATAATCATAGTCCTTTAATCCTCTAATATGCTCTTTTAAAAGTCTTTCCCGTCCTATTTTATTAACTAAGGAAATTTCTAGATCTGCTAAAGAGATAGAAGAAGGGGCTACAGATAAATTCTCTTTTTTTACAAGTATTGCTTGTAATGTTTTCCTTCCTTGTAATACTTCCGTTATCGTCCCATTGGGAGATTTTATCCCAAAAGAATAGGAGAGATTAGCCTGAGGATCTAAGTCTATAATTAAAACCTTCTTTTTAAGAGAAGCCAAAGCGCTTCCTAAATTTATAGCAGTTGTCGTTTTACCCGTTCCACCTTTTTGGTTTATTATTGCTATTGTCACCATTTCGTTTATTTACTTCTTATGTTTGTAATGTTTGTATTATTTGCAATATAAACATACCTATACCCGCGTATATTTCACACGCAATTCTTAGTCTTTTATTGTTTTATGTTATATTACTATCCAAACGCTGTCAAGCATTTTTTCTTAACGCCTTCCAATATGATAGCCCGTTAACTGCCTAATCATACCCCTGAAAGTCCAGAAAAACCCTACTTTTATGGCCACAAT
>CAKKRB010000091.1 GCA_919902485.1 Omnitrophica bacterium GWA2_41_15
TCCTCGCCTAAATTTTCAAGCATCATAGCCATTGCGCATATAGCTGCAAGAGGATTGATTACATTCTTACCTGTATATTTCGGCGCAGAGCCTCCTATGGGCTCGAACATTGAAACGCCTTCAGGGTTTATATTCCCTCCAGCCGCGATACCCATGCCGCCCTGGATCATTGCGCCCAGATCAGTGATAATATCTCCGAACATATTATCGGTTACAATAACATCAAACCATTCAGGGTTTTTTACAAACCACATTGTAGTAGCGTCTACATGCGCGTAATCTGTGGTTATGTCTTTATACTCGCCGGCTACTTCATTGAATGTCCTCTGCCAAAGATCCCATGCAAATGTAAGCACATTTGTTTTTCCGCAAAGAGTTAATTTTTTGTCTTTGTTTCTTTTTCTCGTATATTCAAATGCATATCTCACACAGCGCTCAATGCCTTTTCTTGTGTTATGGGAAATCTGTATTGCTATCTCGTCTTTAGTGCCTTTTTTCTGGAATTCGCCCAGACCCTTATAAAGTCCTTCTGAATTTTCCCTTACCACAACAAAATCAATATCCTCAGGCTTCTTATCCTTTAACGGGCAAAAATCAGCATTGTAAAGTTTTACAGGCCTCAGGTTAATGTATTGATCTAATGAAAATCTAAGTTTCAAAAGAATACCCTGTTCCAGTATGCCTGGCTTTACATCAGGATGGCCTATTGCGCCAAGATATATTGCATCTACTTTAGTCAACTCCTTTAAAACAGAATCAGGCACAAGCTCTTTTGTTTTTAAATACCTTGCCCCGCCTAAATCATATTCAATTGTCTCGTATTTGAACTCGGCTTTTTTACTTACAGCATTCAATACCTTTAAGCCTTCTCTTGCAACCTCAGGCCCTGTCCCGTCTCCAGCTATAACTGCTATCTTGTGTTGCCCTTCGACTCCCTTCGGTCGCTCAGGACTTCGCTCGCTTCGTTCGCTTCGCATTTATTTTTCTCCTTTTTATCCATTTTAATAGTCCGCCTGAGCGGATAATTTCCTGTATAAATTTTGGAATCGGCTTTGCCTTATATTCTTTGTGCTCTGTCAGATTTAAAACAGAACCGCTGTTCAAATCAACCTCTAAATAATCGCCTTCTTTTATTCTGCTTATATCTTTAATTTCCAATATAGGAAGGCCCATGTTTATTGCATTTCTTAAAAATATCCTGGCAAAACTTTCCGCAATCACGCACGATATGCCTGCGCCCTTTATGGAAATCTGCGCATGCTCCCTTGAAGAGCCGCATCCGAAATTTTTCCCAGCTACTATTATGTCACCCGTGGAAATCTTCTTCGAAAACTCTGCGTCAATATCTTCCATGCAATGAGCCCCTAATTCCTTCGAATCTGTTGTATTCAGGTACCTTGCAGGAATTATCTCATCTGTATTGACATCATCCTTGAATTTCCAGACCTTGCCTTTAAAGCGCATACTTGCTCCTGTTTTTCCAGCTGCATCGGCTGGAGAAATCCAGCCGACGCAGCTGGATAGGTCCTATATTTCTTCTGGGTGTGCTATCCTGCCCTTTATTGCGCTTGCTGCGGCTACCGCAGGATTAGAAAGATATACTTCGCTGTCAGGATGGCCCATCCTGCCCCTGAAATTCCTGTTTGTAGTGGCGATTGCCTTTTCTCCGCTTGCAAGTATGCCCAGATGTCCGCCAAGGCACGGCCCGCAGCTCGGTGTTGAAAAAACCCCTCCTGCATTTAAGAAAATATCTGCCAGGCCTTCTTTTATTGCCTGGTTATAGATTTTCTGAGTAGCGGGGATTATTATAAGCCTGACGCGTGAATTAACTTTCTTGCCTTTTAAAATCTTTGCAGCTATCCTCAAGTCGCTGATCCTTCCGTTTGTACAGGACCCAATAACTGACTGGTCTATATTTACCTTCTTAAATTTGCTCACAGGCCAGGAATTACTCGGCAGATGCGGGCTAGAAATCTGCGGTTCGATTTTATTCACATCATACTCTATAACCTTATAATATTTCGCTCCATCATCGCTCTTATAAAATACACCCTTCATCCGCCTGCCTTCACTGGTAATATATTTTCTCGTTATCTCGTCTGGCTCGATAATTCCTGATTTTCCGCCAGCTTCTATCGCCATATTGCACATACTGAATCTATCGTCCATAGGAAGGGTCTTTATTGCCTCTCCTGCAAACTCCATTGCCATGTATAAAGCGCCGTCAACGCCTATATCTCCGATTGTATGAAGAATCAAATCTTTTCCACCCACCCATGATTTTAATTTTCCTTTATATACAAACTTTATGGTTTCAGGGACCTTAAGCCACACGCATCCTGTTATGAAACCTCCTGCAAGATCCGTAGAGCCTATTCCTGTTGAAAACGCGCCCAGCGCACCGTATGTGCAGGTATGAGAATCAGCCCCTATGATTAAATCCCCTGGCCCTACAAGCCCTATTTCAGGCAGAAGCGCGTGCTCCACGCCAACTCTGCCTACTTCAAAATAATTAACTATCTTGTGTTTTGCCGCAAAATTTTTCAATATCTTTGCCTGTTCAGCGCTCTTTCTGTCTTTCGCAGGAGTAAAATGATCAGGCACAAGAGCGATCTTTTTTCTGTCAAAAACTTTTTTAGCTCCGATTGCTTCAAATTCCTTTATTGCAATAGGCGCGGTAATATCATTGCCCAAAGCCAAATCTATCTTCGCGTAGATAAAATCTCCAGGCGCAATTGATTTCTTATCCGTATGAGCCA
>CAKKRB010000092.1 GCA_919902485.1 Omnitrophica bacterium GWA2_41_15
TAAATATTTTTTTGAGAAGCTCTATGCCGTGTGAATAGCCCCTTGCGATAAAACTTGCATGGCTCGCCATCATAAGTTCAAGCGGATTTATAGGAGACTCTGTTGTGCCGAACGGAGTAGAGCGGCCCTTGAATCCCAGAGGAGATGTAGGCGTATACTGGCCTGTTGTAAGCCCGTAAACCCTGTTATTATGAATGATAATATTTATGTCTATATCCCTTTTTGCCGCGAATATCAGATGTTCCAGGCCTTCTCCGTAAGTATCGCCGTCCCCTGCAAAACCTATGACCTTTAGTTCAGGATTCGCAAGTTTTATTGCCTCGCATACAGGCACGACCCTCCCATGTAGGGAATAAAAACTGTTTACATTCAGATAATCAGCTATCTTTGCGTGGCAGCCTATGCCGGAAACTATAACTATTTTTTCTCTGGGGAAACCCTCTTCTATTAATTCGCCAAGCACTGCCTTTATGGAATTCAATATCGCAAAATTCCCGCAGCCCGGGCACCATGTATTCTTAGCATTAGTCGCTAAATTCATATTACCCATATTTATCAACCTTGCAGGGGACGGTTTGAAACCGTCCCCTACGTTATAATTTTTTTTAATTTTTGCTCCAGTTCATCCAGCGAAAACGGCCTGCCATCGTATTTTAATATCCTATGGTCCACATTTATACCATAACGTTTTAGAAAATCTGCCAGCTGGCCAAATGTATTATTCTCAACGCATATTATTTTCTTAACACCCTTAAACGCTTCTTTAAATTGTTTTAAAGGAAACGGCGAAAATACAATCGGCTGTATAACCTTAAGGCCTAGCCTGGCTCCCACCTCTACGCACACGCCTTTATTAGAGCCCCAGAACAAAAGGGCTGTTGAAGAATTTTTATCCCCATAAACCTTTACAGTTTCATATTGTTCAAGTTCTTCCAGGAGATACTCAGCCTTGCGGCACCTCTTATCCTGCATCTTTACGGTTAAATCCGTATCCTCTGTAGTTATGCCGGATTCATCGTGTTCATAGCTGTTTACTTTTACAATTGCATTTTCATCAGACGGGAACGCAAGAGGGGAAATTCCTGTTTTTGTATCCTGATATCTTTTATACTCACCTTTTTTATCCCATAATAAAGGGGCTTCAACTTTTATTTCGCCTGCAGAATCTACATCAAAGCTGCAGGCGCCTTCATTCAAAGTCTTGTCGCATAGAATGATTGCAGGCAGCTGATACTTCCATGCCAGATTCATAGAAACAGCTGACCAGTAATAGGCTTCTTCTGTATCGCCAGGAGCTGCCACAAAACGTATAAAATCCCCATGCCCTGCGCTTAATGCAAAATTTAATTCTGTCTGACCGGTATAAGTAGGCAGCCCTGTGCTCGGCCCTGGCCTCTGGCCCAATAAAACCACTACAGGTAATTCTGCCATACCGCTAAAACTCAGTCCTTCTGTCATCAGGCAGAAACCTCCGCCTGATGTGCCAACAGCTGCTTTTTTGCCTGCATATGAAAAACCTAGCGCCATCAGCATAACAGCTATCTCGTTCTCAGGATGTATTACCTTTAAAGCAT
>CAKKRB010000093.1 GCA_919902485.1 Omnitrophica bacterium GWA2_41_15
AGACAGTGGACATAGCTATAAAGTCCGCTCTTACAGGACATCTTGTGTTAAGCACGCTTCATACTACTACAGCCCCGGGTTCGGTGGTAAGGCTTGTAAATATGGGCTGCGAACCGTTTCTGATAAGCGCTTCTCTTGTGTCAATAATTGCGCAGCGGCTTATACGCAGGCTGTGCCCTAAATGCAGGGAGGCGTATACCCCGCTGGAAGCATTATGCGTTCGGCTGGGAATTGACGCTAAAAAGGCAAAGAATATTTCATTTTACAGAGCAAAAGGATGCAATGCGTGTTTAAATACAGGATATTCCGGCAGGTTGGGTATATGCGAAGTGCTTGTAATGATGCCTGCCATAAGAAGCCTTGTTTTAAAACGGGCAAGGGAAAGTGAAGTAAAACAGGTTGCGAGAAACGAAGGCATGATGACATTGCGCGAAGACGGGATTTCAAAGGTTTTAGCAGGACTTACCAGCCTTGAGGAAATTCTGCGTGTAACAGTAGCGGACGAGTAAAATCGCGGAACCAACGCGGAAGTAGGGAACGGTTTAAAACCGTTCCCTACAAAAGCAATCGCGGAACTTATGCGGAAAAAAGATGGCCAAATCGTTAAAAGATAGATTAATACAGGCGTTTGTGGACAGTAAACTTATTACGCAGCAGGATCTCGATCGCGGCCGGAGCCTGCAGGATAAAGAAGGCGGCAGCCTTGGCAGGGTCCTTATAAGGGAAGGTATGATAAAAGAAAAAGATCTTATGTCTGTGATGAGCAAGGAATTAAATATACCTGCCATAAATCTTTCAAAATACAAAGTAGAAAAAGATTGCCTGAAGCTTATACCTGAAGCAATGGCAAGGCAGTACAGGGTCCTGGCCATATGCAAATTTTCAGATTTATTGATAGTCGCAATGTCTGACCCTTTGAATATATTCGCGATAGACGATTTAAAAATGCTTACAAAATTCAAAATAGAGCCTGTCTTGAGCACTGAAACAGATATACTGGATGCGATAGATAAACTGTACGCTTCAGACGGCAGGAAGCCTTTATCGGACGCGATTAAAAACACAGAAGACGCTAACCTGGAGGTTCTCAGCATAGCAAAAGAAGAGTTTGATATCAGCGACGCTGTGCTTGAGGGCGAAACGCCTCCTATTGTAAAGATGGTGAATCTTATAATATTCGAGGCCCTGAAAAAAAGGGCTTCTGATATTCACATAGAGTCAGAAGAGGAACATCTGCGCGTAAGATACAGGGTGGACGGGAACCTCCAGGATTCTTTGAGGATACCTAAGAAAAACCAGAATGCGGTGCTGGCCAGGTTGAAAATCATGTCAGGCATGAATATTACAGAATCAAGGATTCCGCAGGACGGGAGGTTTAGAGTAAGGCTGGAAAAAAAGGAAGTTGATTTCAGGGTGTCTATGCTGCCTACTTTTTTTGGAGGCAAAGTGGTTTTAAGGGCACTTGACAAGTCTAATCTTTCAATGGGCCTTGACGCGCTCGGCTTTTCTCCCGACACGCTTGCCAGGTTTAAGGACGCGATAGTAAAACCTTTCGGGATGATCCTTGTAACAGGCCCTACCGGGAGCGGAAAGTCCACTACGCTTTATTCTGTGATAAACCAGATGAATATACCCGATAAAAATATTATAACTATTGAAGACCCTGTTGAATACCAGGTAGAGGGCATAACGCAGATACAGGCTAATGCCGAGATAGGGCTTACTTTTGCAAACGGGCTCAGGTCGCTATTGAGACAGAGCCCTGATATAATAATGATAGGAGAGATACGGGATTCTGAAACAGCTGATATTGCGATAAAGGCTTCTCTTACAGGCCAGCTTGTTTTAAGTACGCTTCACACAAATGACGCGCCTACAGCAATTTCAAGGCTTATAGATATGGGCATAGAACCCTTCCTGATAGCAAGTTCTATTGTGCTCGTGGCAGCCCAGAGGCTGTGCAGGGTGCTGTGCAAGGCCTGCAAGGGCAAGGGCTGTAAAAAATGCAATTCAACAGGATACTACGGCAGAATAGCCATACTGGAGGCCTTGGCGGTCGACGACAGGATCCGCGAGATGATAATAGAGAACTCCTCGATAGACGATATAAGGAATTATGCGATTTCAAAAGGCATGAAGACATTGCGGGACGACGGGCTTGAAAAAGTAAAAAATGGCGTCACGAGTATGGAAGAAGTTTTGCGCGTTACAGCCGAAGATTAGTAGGGGACAGGCATGCCTGTCCCCTACAGCATGATAGAAGGAGAAATGCCTACATTCAAATACGCAGCAAAAGAAACCACAGGTAAGACAGTAAGCGGGGTGCTGGAATATTCGGACAAGGCGCTTCTGATAGACGCGCTGCGCAAAAAAGGCCTCGTAATAATTTCCATACAAGAAACTGCGAAAAGAAAGGCTATATTTTACGGGGGCAGTGTAAAACTGGAAGAGATTGTTATTTTTTCCAGGCAGCTTGCCACAATGGTGGATAGCGGCATACCGCTGGTTCAGGCCCTGGATATTTTATTTGAGCAGGTAGAAAAATCTGTTTTTAAGAATGTGCTTGCGAAGGTAAGAGATGACATAGAGACTGGCTCAAGCCTGTCGGACGCGCTTGGAAGGCACCCGTCGGTATTTTCAGCTCTTTATATAAACATGGTAAGGGCAGGTGAGTCAAGCGGCGCGCTTGATGATATCCTGGACAGGCTAGCGACATACCTTGAAAAATCAAATACATTGCAGAGGAAGGTAAAATCCAGCCTTATTTATCCGGCTGTTGTTATAACAATGGCAATACTGATAACCCTTGTAATGCTTTTAAAAGTCATCCCTACTTTTAAAGGCATATTTTCCATGCTCGGCGGCACATTACCCCTGCCTACAAGAATCCTGATAATGGTAAGCGATACTATAAGAAATATGTTTCTTTATGTAGTTGCGGGATTCAGCGTATTTATATTCGCGTTGAGAAGATATATGAAGACCCGGCAGGGGAGGGAAAATTTTGACAGGCTGCTTCTTTCAATGCCTGTCCTGGGCCAGCTTTTCAGAAAAGTAGCTGTTGCAAAGTTTACAAGGACATTGTCCACGCTTGTTAAGAGCGGCGTGCCCATACTGGTTTCGCTGGAGATAGTAGGTAAAACCGCGGGAAACACTGTTATAGAAAAGGCAGTTGAAAGCGTGCGTAAAGGCATAAGAGAAGGCGAAAACATAGCGGATCCTCTGGCCAAGAGCGGCGCGTTTCCACCCATGGTTGTCAGGATGATCAATGTTGGGGAACAGACAGGCGAGCTCGAGAAAATGCTTATGAAGATCGCTGATTTTTACGAAGACCAGGTGGATGTAGCTGTCAGCGGCCTCACAAGTCTTATTGAACCTTTAATAATATCGTTCCTCGGTATAGTCATAGGCGGCATAGTTATTGCCATGTTCCTGCCTGTATTCAAACTTACGGAAATCATCTCTCATTAAGCGTTCCTTGACAAAACAAGGAGCATATGCTATACTTTTTGCAGTTATTATTATAATATTTGAGCCATTTTAATGGCTAAAGAAAGGAGGAAGTAAAGATGTTATTAAAATTAAGAAGTGGACGTGGTTTTACGCTCGTAGAAATAATGATAGTCGTCGCAATCATATCTCTATTAGCCGCAATAGCAATACCGAACTTATTACGTGCAAGGCATAATGCAAACGAAG
>CAKKRB010000094.1 GCA_919902485.1 Omnitrophica bacterium GWA2_41_15
GTATGAACTTCTGGGCAAAGGCCGGGAACTGGCAGATACGCTTGGCGTAGATTTATGCGGGGTTTTACTGGGCGAAAACATAAGGGAAGAAGCCCAGAAGATAATCCACAGAGGGGTTAATAAAGTTTACCTTGTGGATTCCAGCGCCCTGAAACATTATCAGGACGAGCCTTATTCAAAGGTATTGATCAAGCTTATAAATGAATACAAGCCTGAGATAGTGCTTTGCGGGGCAACTTCTATGGGAAGGTCTTTAATAGCCAGGGTTGCGATAGGCATTCACGCAGGCCTTACAGCAGATTGCACAGGCCTTGATATAGATAAAAAAGAAAGGCTTTTATTGCAGACGCGGCCTGCGTTCGGCGGCAATATCATGGCTACTATTATCTGCCCTAATCACAGGCCCCAGATGTCAACTGTAAGGCATAAGGTAATGAAAGAGGCCCAGGAAAACAAGCATCATAAAGGAAAGATAATCGAAAAAAGCTATGACAGCCAGACCTATTCTTCAAGAACCAAGTTTCTGGATATTGTTGAAGAAATTGAAGAAACAGTTAATCTGACAGAGGCAAATGTAATTGTCTCAGGCGGAAGAGGCATGCAGTCTCCTGAAAATTTCAAACTATTGGAAGACCTTGCAAAGGCACTTGGCGGAGCAGTGGGCGCGTCACGAGCCGCGGTTGACAGCGGCTGGAAAACCTATTCCCATCAGGTTGGTCAGACAGGGAAAACAGTCTGCCCTAAGATTTATATAGCATGCGGTATCTCAGGCCAGATCCAGCATCTTGTGGGAATGCAGTCATCGGAGATTATAGTGGCAATAAATAAAGATCCCCATGCCCCTATATTTACTGTTGCGACCTACGGAATCGTAGGGGATTTGTTTGAAATTTTACCGGAATTGACAAAGAGATTTAAAGAGGTATTGAGAAAATAATATGTATTTCAAATCAATAGAAATATTCGGATTTAAATCTTTCGCAGACAAGACCCGCCTGGATTTCGAGCCAGGCATAACCGCTATTGTTGGTCCCAATGGCTGCGGCAAGTCTAATATCGCTGATTCCATAAAATGGGTCCTTGGAGAACAGTCTGCAAAAGTCCTCCGCGGCGGCAAAATGGAGGACGTGATTTTTAACGGCACAGACGGCAAGGAACCTGTGAGTTTCGCAGAAGTTTCTCTCACGCTTTCCAATCAGGACAGGATGTTCCCCATAGAATACGACGAAGTTACTGTTACGAGAAGGCTTTATCGCTCCGGCGAGAGCGAATATCTTTTAAATAAAACGCCGGTCCGGCTTAAAGATATTAATGAACTTTTTATGGGCACGGGCATAGGCACAAGCGCTTATTCTCTTATTGAACAGGGAAAGATTGACCAGGTTCTGAGTTCAAAGCCGGAAGACAGGCGCGAGGTTTTTGAAGAGGCGAGCGGAATTACAAAATACAAATCCAAAAAACGGGAAGCGTTGCGCAAGCTGGAGGAAACAGAGCAGAACTTAGTAAGGATAAACGATATCATAGTAGAGGTAAAGCGCCAGATAAATTCAATAGAACGCCAGGCAAAAAAGGCAGAGCGTTACAAGGATCGTTATGAAGAATTAAAAGCGATCGAGCTCAAGCTTTCAAGGATAGACCTTGAGATATTGAAAAGCAAGAGCATGAACTCCGAAGTAGATATAAATGAATTGAAACAAAAGGAGTCAGGGTTAAGTTCAGAATTGAATAAGATATCCAGTGACATTTCTTTGCTTAATCGCGACAAGTCAAAGATAGAAATGCAGCGCGTGGATTTGAAATCCAGGGTAATAGAATTGAATTCCGAGGCCTCTAAGGCAGAGGATAAAATTTCCCTTGATAAGGAAAGGATAGAAGAGCTTACCAAGCGCAGAACTGACCTGGAAACAGAGATAAAGAAAGCGACTGATATACTGATGTCGCAGGAAAAAGAGATATCCAGCCTCAGAGAGAAGGTGTCCATACTGGATAAAGAAGACAGCGAAAGGTTAAGCATTGTAACAACAAAGGAAAAAAGGTTTGAGGAGGTATCGAATTTTATAAAAACAAATGAGATAACGCTCTCTACTTCAAAGGCAAATATCCTGGACAATGCTTCGAGGCAGGCGAAATTGCGAAATCAGGTAGCAAAGATATCTACCACTATTTCATCCCATGATGCCAGGCTTAAGAGATTGGAATCTGAAAAATCCACTATATCGGAAGAAAAAAACAACCTCGAGGCTAAGCTGAATGAAGTTCTGAACGAAATAGGGGTTATTGAGAAAGACGCGGTTAATCTGAAATCAGAAAGAGAAGGCATTTCTAACTATATGACAGGCGTCAGGGGCCGTATAGATTTACTCGCAGAAGAATTAAAAAATATCCAGACAGATCTTGCGTCCAGCAGGTCAAAGCTTGAATTTCTTGAAGAAGCAAGGCTTAAATATGAAGGTTTTTCAAGCGGGGTCAAAGCAATCCTGGGAAGCCGGTCCAGGATAGAAGGGGTCAGGGATTGCCTTGCGAATCTTTTAACTGTAAAGAAAGGTTACGAATCCGCAATAGAAACCGCGATGGATGAATATTTGCAGAGCATTGTAGTGGACAGCATAGAGTCTATAGATAAGGCTATAGCGTATCTCAAGGAAAATTCGTGCGGCAAGGCGTCATTTATATATTCCGGGTATTTCAATTCAAATGCTCAAGCATCAAGCCAGGGCATTGATATCAACGACAGCAGGGTTTTAGGAAAGGCTGTTGATTTTGTTGATACAGGCGATTCTTATAAAAACATATTGAGGCATGTGTTAAACAATGTTTTTATAGTAAATGATCTTAAGGACGCAAAAGCGCTTCTTGAAAATACAAGAGGGCCGGTCTGGTGCAAATTTATAACGCTTTCAGGCGAGGTGGTTGAAAACGGTTTTATCACAGGCGGAAGTTCAATGAAAGAAGAGCTGGGCCTGATTAACAGGGACGCCAGGATAAATGAGATCCGTCAGGCAATAAATGAACTGGAAACCAGGTTAAAGGCGCTTGAAGATGAAAGGATTGGAAAGGAAAAAGAAGAGGGTGAATTAAAGTCAAGGCTCGAGTCGCTTACAAGCGTGATTAATGAAAAAGACATAATGCTTGCCAATGTTTCCAGCAGAAAATTAAACATAGAAGAAAACATAAAAGGGGTCAGGGATGAGATTTCGCTTGTGAACCTTGAAATAGACGAGGTAAATTCTGAAATCATGGCCCTGAAGAAGGAAGAGGAATCTTCAGCTAAGACCCTTGCTCAGCTTGATAATGAAATCAAGTTTAATGAAGAAAGGATTCATAATAGCGAAAGATTTATAATAGAATCCGCAAAAGAAAAAGAACAGCTTCTTATAGCTATCTCGTCTGCAAGGACAGAGCTCGGGTCGCTTGAAAGCAAAAAAGAAAGCCTTACCAGCACGTTAAACATACTGGAATCTTCTCTGCGCGATGCCAGGAACAATGTAGAGTCCAGGAAAACAGAGATAGATAATTCTGTTAAAAAAGTAGAAGAGCTTCATACAGAGATGCAGGAACTTGAGAAGAGCGTAACTGTGCTTTCGGACGAGAGCTCTGAAAAGAACAAAGAACTGGCTGAGGTTGAAAATGTATATTCAGATATAAATGCCAGGGTAAATTTTTATGAAACAAGATTCAGAGAAATAGAAACACAGATAAATGATATAAAGTCCAGGGTTCATTCAGTGGACCTGCAAAAGGCAGAGGTTAACTATAGTATAGAAAATCTTACACAACGCGTAAGGGATGTTTATAAAACAGAACTGCTGGAATTCCAGTTGGCTGAGGATTGGCAGGCAGTTGACAAAGAAGCCTTAAAAAGCAGCGTGGAAGCGATGCGCTCTCAGTTGGATTCAATGGGCGCTGTAAATCTTGTGGCAATAGAGGAAAATAAAGAACTTCAGGACAGGTTTGTATTTTTAACAAATCAGAGGGATGACTTATTAAAGGCAAAAGAGAGCCTTATGGAGGCTATCAGCAAGATAAATAAGACAACAAAAGAACTTTTTATAGAGACGTTTAACAGTATACAGGTGGAATTCAGAAATTTTTTCAAGATGCTTTTTGGAGGCGGAGATGGAGAGCTTATACTTTTAGATGAAGGCGATGTGCTTGAGTGCGGCATAGAAATAGTTGCCAGGCCGCCTGGCAAAAGGCTTCAGAATATATCGCTTCTTTCAGGAGGGGAAAAGGCGCTTAC
>CAKKRB010000095.1 GCA_919902485.1 Omnitrophica bacterium GWA2_41_15
AATTCGCCCTGAAACCATGACATAGGCTGCGCCATAAATGCCTGCCAACTCCCCACATTGTTAATCTTTACAATCCCCATGTCCGCCGCCCTTGTCTCTAAAAACCAGTTTTTATCATCCAAATGCACGTTAGCGAAAAGCGCCTCTCCCTGTTTTATATTGCTCAACCTGAAATAATAAATACAGCTCACCGGATCCTGGACCCCCTTGGGCACGCTGAATTCTTTTTTTTCATGCGTAAGCCTTGAAAAATAAACTGCCCTGCCCTTTTCCTGGTCAAAGTCCACATATTCATCTTTCTCGTGTTTTCCCTCTTTCTGTTTTTTGTCAAACCTTACAGGATAGAGTTTCTCTGTATCTATATAAGTGGATATCTCATCTTCTACTTTAAATAATTTTGCCACAAAGGATGCAGTCTGAGCCTTTGCCGTTATATGATATACCTCTCGGCCGTTAATTTCTGTTATCTCCTCTACCATAAGAGTGGCAAACCCCACATCCACGCCCATCCATTCTGCCTTATAGGTAAATTTTTCTCCTACCCTCAGCTTTTGCTTAGGGACTTCTATCTTTATAACCTCTTCCTTTTTTGGTTCTTTGATCTTATAACTTGAGGTCATGCCGCAGCCTGATATAAAAAATACAGCTGTAAGAACAAGCAACGACATTTTTGTTCTCATGATATCTCCAAAAGTTTTTTTGCTTCTTTAAACACATCTTCTACTGTTATTGCCCTGAGGCACAAAAATCCTTTTTTGCAGTCGTGCGCAAGGCATTCAATGCAACCAACATCTTTATGAATAGCTATTGCCTTGTCTCCAAGAGGCCTCCATCTTACAGGGCTTAGGCCTTTCTGATTTCTTCCGAATATGGATATAACAGGCGTTTCTACGCCTGCCGCAATGTGCACAGGTCCTGAGTCGTTTGATATTACAAGACTTGCTTTTTTAAACAATGCTGCCAGTTCTCCAAGCGTAGTCTGATCGCAGAAAAATACGCACTTTTCCTTCATTAAGCCCCTTACTTTCTCCCCCAGGTTTTTCTGGCCAGGTGCAAGATTTATCATGGCCTTTATCTTTAAATCCTTTATCAGCATATCTCCGAGTTTTGCAAAATTTTCCAGAGGCCACATCTTAGACAAACAGCTTGCTCCGGGATGAAGAATTATAAACCTCTCTCCATTTTTTATTCCAAGGCTGGCGAGCATCTCAGCAGACTTTTTCTCATCTTCATTCTGGACATATATAAAAGGATTTGAGTATTCAGGGTTTGTACCCATATATCTCAATATATCCAGCGAATATTCTGCCTCGTGCTTTTCGCCTGATTTTTTCGCGTATTTTATCCTGTCTGTCAGCAGAAAATCTGCCTTGCCCCTTGCATAACCGATCCTCCTGGGGATACCTGCTAAAAAACAAAGAAGGTTTATCCTTTTAGTTGAATGAAGATTCAGAACCATATCGAATTTTTTCGACCTGAGCCATTTTATAAAATTAAAACTCTTTAAGGCTCCTTTGTGTTTTTTATTCTTATCATATATTATCACTTCATCAATATACGGATTACCTTTCAATATATCATATATCCTCGGCTGTACCATCACAGCAATATAAGCGTCTGGAAACGCCTTTCTCGCAGCTTTTATGGCAGGCAAAGACAGCACAACGTCGCCTATCCTGTCAGTCCGTGTGATAAGAATTCGCTTCATGCAATAGCCGCCTCTAAATTCCGTAGGGGAGGGTTTCAAACCCTCCCCTACCCTAATACCTTTTTTATCGCATACAAAATTTCTTTTGCGCTTATTGTTTCCATACACTCGTGCGTTCCAAGCCTGCACTGCGCTTTTTTGCATGGAGAACATCTAAGATTTTTTCGTATCACTATATCTTCATCGCCTCTAGGGCCGTATTCCGCAGGATCAGTAGGCCCGAATATCGCTATAACCTTTACCCCAAGGTCAGATGCTATATGCATGCTTGCGCTGTCGCAGGTTAAAAGCAGGCTAAATTTTTCTATAAGCGCAAAAAGTTCATTTAAATTCGTTC
>CAKKRB010000096.1 GCA_919902485.1 Omnitrophica bacterium GWA2_41_15
AAACCTATAATATAATTGTCAACCCCTGGCAGGCCTAAAGAAAAGCGTTGTTTCTTTGAGCGGGCATGGTGTCCGCTGAGCCAGCCTGGAGTCTTCGGCACTGAAATAGTTTCGCCGCGCGCTACGGTTTACAGCTCGAAAATTTTGCGGAATTCTCACCTTTGGGAGACGAGGGTCAGTTCCGCACGGGCACCCATCCGAAAAGGATGGGTCGCGCTGTAATCCCTTGCGCGCTTAGTATAGAAAATCTATGATGCCGAAACTTTTCTGAGGTGCCTCAGGCTCCAGGCTGGCTCAGTGGACGAGCGAGAAGAAACACCGAGCGAAGACCGCCACGCTGGGGCGGTCAAGCGCCCTTCGACAAGTGGTTCGACAGGCTCACCACCTTGAACCATCCTGAGCAAAGTCGAAGGGCTCAGGACTGTACAAGTCCCGAGCGAAGCCGAGGGACGTCTTTTCGTAGGCCAGCCAGGGGGTTGACAAACATGATATGATAGACCTCAAAAAGCACCTTAATTCTTCTCAATTTTTAGCTGCTACGACAATAGACGGCCCTGTGCTTGTTATTGCGGGAGCAGGTTCTGGTAAAACAAGGGTAATAGAATACAGGGTCTTGAACCTTGTCCAGAACGGCATTGATCCTAAAGCCATTCTTTTATTGACCTTTACCAGAAATGCATCCAGGGTCATGCTTTCCAGGGCAAGCAGCCATGATCCCAGATGTGGATTGGTTGAAGGTGGAACTTTTCATTCATTTGCATATAAGGTGTTGAAACGCTACGGAAGCGCTCTTGGTTTTACCAGCTCATTTTCCATACTTGACGAATCTGACTCAGCGAACGCTGTAAGTAAATGTTCGGATAATATCAACATTTCTGAAAGAGGCAGGAAATTCCTGAAAAAGGATACGATAAAGAATATAATCAGCATGTCTGTAAATAAACATAGTTCCGTAGAGGAGATAATAGAAAAAGAATATCCGCATCTTATCGAATACAGCGATTATATAAAAAATGTTAAGGCAAAATATGTAAAGTATAAGCTCGAAAAAAATTATATAGATTACGATGACATGCTGGTTTATCTTAAAAAGCTTTTGGAAAACGACAGCATAAGAAAGCATGTTGCCGCGAAGTATAAATATATAATGGTGGACGAATATCAGGATACGAATAAGCTGCAGGGTGACATAGCTTATTTACTGGCCAAAGACCATAAAAATATTATGATAGTCGGAGACGATGCTCAGAGTATTTACGGCTTCAGAGGAGCTACTCATAAAAATATAATGGATTTTCCAGCAATCTTTCCAGGCTGCGCTGTAATTAAACTTGAGGAAAATTACAGAAGCACGCAGCCTATCCTGGATGCGGCGAATTCTGTCCTGTCAGATATGGCAAGCAAGTATGAAAAGAGGCTTGTATCAGGTCTGAAGCACAAAGGCCCAAGGCCTGAGATGTGGTTTTTTAATGATGCTTATGAAGAGGCAGCCTGGATCAGCCAGAAGATGAATGGATTAAGGGACAGCGGCATACCTCTTGAGAAGCAATGCGTGTTATTCCGTTCAAGTTATATTTCCATAGCTCTGCAGGCGGAGT
>CAKKRB010000097.1 GCA_919902485.1 Omnitrophica bacterium GWA2_41_15
CTGATTATGATTCTACGTTTAGCGGCATCGTGGAAAGAACAAGAGAAGAAGGCGCTGTAGCGGGCAATATGAGAGCAGGGCTTATCATGAAATATCTGGACATGGGGTGCGATGTAAAGAAAGGCGATAAGGTCATAACGTCAGGGCTTTACGGGGTTTTTGAAAAAGGCATATTAATAGGAGAGGTGATTTCTGTGGAAACGGATTCGAGCGGACTCTACATGAATGCGATTATAAAGCCAGAGGTTGATGTTAGAAAATTGGAAGAGGTACTCGTCATAAAATGATGTTATTTGCCTGGATAATAATACTTGGGTTTTTGCAGAGTGCTAGTTCTCTGAATATTAATTTCCTGGGCCTTCTGGCTATTTTCGCAGGGTTTAAAAAAGGGCCTTTATGGGGGCTTTTTACAGGTATTTTTATAGGTATATTGAGCGAGATATTGTCGTCTTCGGCATTTGGATTGAACCTGGCACTTTACAGCGGCATAGGATTATTGTCCGGCATAGTCAAGCAAAAGGTGTATTACAAAGAGGGCGCCGCCATGGAGTTTCTTTTTTCATTTTTCGGGATATTGTTTTTCTATCTCGCATATTTTGCATTCACAAAGACGGTTCAGACTGGCGTATTTTTCACAATAGTTTTTTCGAGCCTAATCTCGCCTTTATTATTCAGGATTATAAAGTAAAATGCTATGAGGACAAGGATACTGCAAATTTTATTTACAGCCTTTTTTGTTTTAGTGGGCGTATGCCTTTATTACCTTCAGATTATAAAAGGCCCTTTTTACAGCGACCTGAGTTCCAGAAACAGCATACGCCTTATTAATATAACTGCCCCGCGCGGCAATATATACGACAGGCAGGGAAAGATCATAGCAGGCAACGCGCTTTCTTTCGGGGTGTTTATAGTCCCGCAGGAGGCAGACGATATTGACGTTGAAATAGAAAGGCTGGCTGAAATTCTCGGAGTTTCTAAAAGCCTGCTTGAAAGAAACTATAAGCGCAACAGGACTGCTTCATTTGCGCCTTGCGAGCTGATTCGTGGCGTGCCGAAGAAGCAGGCTATTTTAATAGAGGAATCCAGGCTTGAAATGCCTGGCGTGCTCGTAAAAGAGATACCAATAAGAAATTATTATTACAAAGGCGCATTCAGCCATGTGGCAGGCTACATAAGCGAGATAGACCAGCTCGAATTAGAACTTCTGAAACCATACGGGTATAACATTAAAGATCTTATTGGCAAGGACGGGGTTGAAAGGCTCTGCGACAGGATATTGCGCGGGAAGAACGGAGGGATGCAGATACGAGTTGATAACAGGGGCAGGCAGGTAAAGGTTATGAGTTACAGGAAGCCAAAGAGCGGGAGAGATATGTATCTTACGCTGGATGCCGGGCTTCAAAAAGAGGTTTACAGGCTGTTTGACAACAGGCCGGGCGCCGCGATTTTTATGGATCCCCAAAACGGAGAAGTGTTAAGCCTTGTAAGCAGCCCTGCGTATGATCCCAACGGGTCTATATCGGATGCGATTCAACAGGAAAAATCGCCGCTTTTAAACAGGGCCATAATGAGTGTTTATCCGCCAGGGTCTATATTTAAGATTATCACAAGCATGGCGGCGCTTGAATCGAAAAGCATAAGGCCTGATACAGGTTTTGTCTGCAATGGAAAATTTAATATAGGCAAGGATGAGTTTGACTGCTGGAATAAAGACGGCCATGGTTACGTGGATATTACAAAAGCCATTGCATGGTCATGTAACATATTTTTTTATCACACAGGACTTTTGACAGGCGCGGATAAAATCTGCGAGTACGCGAATCTGTTTGGGCTTGGCAGGAAAACAGGCATAGAGCTTTTCGGAGAGTCCAGCGGTTTTGTGCCTTCAAAAGAATGGAAAAGGCTGGAGAAAAAAGAAGCCTGGTATCCTGGCGATACAGCCAACCTGTCAATAGGCCAGGGGGATTTAACTGTAACGCCTTTACAGATAACACGCATGGTAGCCTGTGTCGCAAACGGAGGCATGCTTATCAGGCCGCATATTTTGAAACGCGCCGGAGATACTGAAGCAGCTAATTTGAAAGTAGAAAATATTAAAGTTTCAAAAGAGGATTTGGATGCAATAAAACATGGGATGGCCGGGGTCATAGAGGATCCGGACGGCACCGGAAACAATGCAGCCAGCAAGATTGTATCAATCTCTGCGAAGACAGGTACTGTGCAGGTAGGCCAGGGCATCATGCCTCATGGGTGGCTTGTTGGTTTTGCGCCTTCTGAAAATCCAAAGATATGTTTTGCGGTTTTTCTGGAGAACGGCGGGTCAGGCGGAGACGCGCCTGCTGAAATCGCGAAGCTGGCGCTGGAATATTGGTTTAGGAATAAAGAGGGCATTAAAAAGTGGTAGTCGCAGGCTTTAGCCTGCGATATGTTGCGCAACCTAAAGGTTGCGACTACCAAGTTAAGGACGAA
>CAKKRB010000098.1 GCA_919902485.1 Omnitrophica bacterium GWA2_41_15
TGATGGTTTACAATGACCAGCTGGAAGAGATCCTTTATGAAGAAGAGCATGAAGTTGACAAGCTTAAAAGAGGCGACGAGCTTCCTGCAGGGGTGTTAAAGAGAGTGGTGGTTTACATAGCCAGCAAGAAAAAACTTTCTGTCGGAGACAAGATGGCGGGAAGACACGGAAACAAAGGCGTTATCGCAAAGATTCTGCCGGAAGAAGACATGCCTTTTATGAAAGATGGCACGCCGGTTCAGATAGTTTTAAATCCGCTCGGAGTCCCTTCAAGGATGAACGTAGGACAGATATTGGAGACCCATCTTGGATGGGCTGCGCAGATAATGGGCTATAAAGTGGACACCCCTGTATTTGACGGCGCAAAAGAAGAAGAAATAAAACAGTGCCTGAAGCAGGCAAATATCCCTGAAGAAGGAAAGGTCAGGCTGTTTGACGGCTTGACAGGCGAGCCTTTTGACCAGAAGGTTACGGTCGGTTATATATACATGATGAAATTGGCGCATCTTGTAGACGATAAGATGCACGCCCGTTCCATAGGGCCCTATTCTCTTGTGACCCAGCAGCCGCTGGGAGGCAAGGCTCAGTTCGGAGGCCAGAGGTTTGGAGAAATGGAAGTCTGGGCCCTGGAGGCATACGGCGCAGCATATACTTTGCAGGAGCTTTTGACTGTAAAAAGCGATGACGTTACAGGAAGGACCAGGGTTTATGAATCAATAGTAAAGGGAGAGAATGCTATGCATCCCGGCACCCCTGAATCATTCAATGTCCTGGTAAAGGAACTCCAGAGTTTGGGCCTGGATATAAAGACGGAATACAAAGACGGTAAAGGCCCTGAGGTGAATATTTTATCTGCCCAGGAATTAAAAGAGAAGCGTAAAAAAGCCAAAAAAGAAAGACGGGAACACAAGGCTAAGAAATAATAACAGGAACCCACCCTTTAGGGTGTATCAGTGCTTATCAGCCTAAAGGCTGAATTCCAACCCGTTGAGGAGCTATAATGATAAACGATTCTGTAAGGTCTTTTGATTTCATATCCATTAAAATAGCTTCTCCTGACGTCATCAGGTCATGGTCCAAGGGCGAGGTAAAGAAGCCCGAAACCATTAATTACAGGACTTTGAGGCCTGAAAAGGACGGGCTTTTCTGTGAAAAGATATTCGGGCCGACCCGCGACTGGGAATGCAGCTGCGGAAAATATAAGAGGATAAAATATAAAGGCATTGTGTGCGACCGCTGCGGAGTCGAGGTTACTCTTTCCAAGGTAAGGCGCGACAGGATGGGACATATTGACCTTGCTGCCTCGTGTTCTCACGTATGGTTTTTCAAGGCAATGCCCAGCAGGATGGCCCTGGTTCTCAATATGGGGTTAAGGGAACTTGAAAAAGTCCTGTATTACGAAGAGTACCTTGTAGTAGAACCGGGCGATACGCCTCTTAAGAAAAAAGAACTGCTGACGGAAGAAAAGCACAGAAAATGCATGGAAGAATGCGCTGGTAAATTTAAGGCAATGATAGGCGCTGAGGCCATAAAAGAGCTTTTAAAAGAGATAGACCTGGACCAGACAATAGTTGAGCTGAGGCTAGACCTTCACGAGCAGAAATCAGAGCAGGCCAAAAGGAAGACTTTAAAAAGGCTGAAAGTAATAGAGGCGTTTAAGAAATCAGGCAACAGGCCTGAGTGGATGATCATGGATGTCATACCTGTAATACCGCCTGACCTGAGGCCCCTTATACCTCTTGAGGGCGGCAGGTTTGCTACAAGCGATTTAAATGATTTATACCGCAGGGTTATAAACAGGAATAACCGCTTAAAGAAACTCCTGGAACTGAAGGCACCTGATATTATTATAAGGAATGAAAAGAGGATGCTTCAGGAAGCGGTTGACGCGC
>CAKKRB010000099.1 GCA_919902485.1 Omnitrophica bacterium GWA2_41_15
TCTACTTCGCTATTCCCAAGCTTTGTCTTTGTCTGGCCTTCAAACTGCGGGTTAGGAACTTTTACGCTTATGACAACTGTCAGGCCTTCTCTTATGTCTTCGCCTGCCATAGCTACATCTGATTCCTTAAGCATGTTCTTATTTTTGCAATACTGGTTTACAACCCTTGTAAGCGCAGACTTAAAACCGCTCAGGTGAGTGCCGCCTTCTGTGGTATTTATATTATTTACAAATGAAAATATGTTTTCAGAATAGCCGTCATTATACTGGAGGGCTATCTCGCATGTGACATCATCTTTAGCGCCTTCAAAATAGATAACCTTTTTGTGGAGCGCTTCTTTATTTTTGTTAAGGTATTCTACAAACGATACAATGCCGCCTTCGAATTGAAATTCGTTTTCCTTGTCAGACCGTTCGTCTATTATCTTGATCTTGAGGCCTTTGTTTAAAAACGCGAGCTCTCTGAGCCTGGTGGAAAGGGTCTCGTAAGAATACTCTATGGGGCAGTTAACAAAGATTTCCTTGTCTGCTTTAAAAGTAACTGTCGTGCCTGTTGTTTTTGCCTTGCCCACTACTGTAAGTTTTGAAGCAGTCCTGCCTTTTTCATATTCCTGGTGGTGGACCTTGCCGTCTCTTTTTACCTCTACCTCAAGCCATTCGCTCAACGCGTTTACAACGCTTACGCCAACACCATGCAAACCCCCTGATACCTTATAAGAGCGGTGGTCAAATTTACCTCCTGCATGAAGCGTTGTAAGCACAACCTCCACAGCCGGCTTTTTCTCGCCCTTATGTATATCAACAGGTATGCCGCGGCCATCGTCTGCGACTGTAACACTATTATCCACGTGCACAGTAACTGTGATATTCTTGCAATACTCCGCCATTGCCTCGTCAACAGAGTTGTCTACCACTTCATAGACAAGATGATGGAGCCCTCTCGCAGATATATCCCCGATATACATGGCCGGGCGTTTTCTAACAGCGTCTACGCCTTCCAGTACCTGTATCGTCGTTGCGTCATACTTCTCTTGCTTTGGCATGCCTAGGTTATCTCCCCCATTCTGAATTTTATATCCTTTATCCTATCGCTACCAAGGATTTTTTTCATGCTGTCCAGCGTGCTTTTCTTTTTTAAGCTCAACATATAAAGCCAGGTCGAGCTATCAACTTCTATTGTGAGGGTTTTCTTTTTAATTGCAACTGGCCTTGTATGAAAAACTGCTTCCTGCGCAATCGATTTCTTCCACGCACTTGTAAGCTCTTCTCTCGCGCCATGGGTTTTTGTGTCTAATTTTTTTATTACCTGCTTTAGTATGGCCCCTATGTCTTCTGGTTTATCCCCTTTTTTTCTTTTCATACAAGCTGCATCGGCAAAGCAAGATAGAGGAACCAGTCTTCTATCCTCATGACAGCTGGCTTATCAGGGCCAAAAACCTCCAGGACAATCTCGTCCTGAGGCATTACCTTTAATGCGTCCATTATATACCCCGGGTTAAACCCGACAGTGATCTCCTGGCCTTTATAAACAGTGTCTATTTCCTCCCTTACCTCTCCTATGTTAGGGCTTGATTTTGACACCACGATTTTATTTTTCAGGATTTCAAATTTCACTGACTGCGAATCCTGCGTTGTAAGAAGCGCTGCCCTTTTTATGCCGTCCAAAAACAAGCTTCTTTGAACCATGATTTTTTCCTGCGCCTCTTTTGGCACAACTTGTTCGTAATTCGGGAAGTCTCCCTCTATAAGCCTGGATATAATAATAATGTTCTTCAGCTCAAATTTAACCTGGTTCTCGCTGAATATAATTTTCACATCGCCATCATCTTCTAAAATCCTGTTTAATTCGTAGATGGTTTTTGAAGGGATGATAACTGCCTTGCCAGGCCCGTCTTTTTCCATGTCTTTTTTTACAAGGCTCAGCCTTTTCCCGTCTGTTGCTACTATTGTGAGTTTTTTGCCCTTAAACACAAACAGCGCGCCGTTCAGTACATACCTTGTTTCATCGTGAGACATTGAAAAATGGGTCATACTGATCATGTTTTTTAAAACGCCCTGTTTTATTACAACGTTCGGCTCGTCTTTAAATTCAGGCAGTTTTGGAAACTCTTCTTTTGGCAGCCCTAGTATTTTAAAAAAACATTTACTGCATTTAATAACCATCGCATTGTTTTTCATTGTGCTGATAGATATGTCTTCATCAGGTAATTCCTTTATTATATCGTTAAATCTTTTTGCCGGTACTGTTATCGCGCCGTCTTCTTCAATAGGTGTTTCAAGTATTGAGGATATGCCGATATCAAGGTCTGTGCTTGTAAGCGTGACCTTGTTTTTTTCCGCCTCTATAAGTATGTTTGACAGTATCGGCAAACTGCTTTTTGAAGAGATTATATTTTGAACATGTTGTATGTTTTTCATAAATGTTTGTTTTAATATTTTTATCTTCATTGAAA
>CAKKRB010000100.1 GCA_919902485.1 Omnitrophica bacterium GWA2_41_15
TTATCTTATCATCTATTTCAACAATACGAGCATCTTCAATGGTAATAATGTTTGTATTGCGGTCAGGGCTTAATATGGTTTTTTTCAAAACATATCTTTTATAACCTTCCTTTGTCTCTTGCAAAACCACTAAGCCCAAATGCGAAATATGTCTTTCTGCTTTAGCTTTTTGGCTTACATCAGCAATACCCTCAACAACTCTTGGCACAAGAAATATCATCCCAGGATATTTTATTTCATCTTTATAAACACCGGGATTTAATACATATTGAATAACTTTGCCTTCCAAAGATATGTCTTCTGGCTCTACTATAGGGCCTAATTTTCTTCCACCTACAACATCTTCGACCTTCAGTGTTATTTTACCAATTGACCACGAATAGCCGGAAAGTATTGGGGTGGCACTAGAAGCTATGGCCTGTTCTGTGTCTCTCAATCTCTTTAGTCCTGTTTCAAGATTAGTAGATAGGGGCTTTCTAAGACAAAAGCTCTGTTGTGTATCAGAGGCGTATAATAGTGCATTAGACAATAACATACCTGCTACTATAAACACAATCCTCAAATTATATACTTTTCTAAATCTCATCATAATCCACGCAAAAAATAACCCTTTCTCAAGGGCTAGGTTGAGATACTTATCTAAATATAAGTATAGCACAAATATTGCTAAACGAGAAGAACATCTGAGGTTCTTTTCTAAAAGCATCAAGAATACAGAAATCGTACAGTTTTTTCAGGTTGTTCTTGTCTATTTTCGCTTTAGTTTGGCACAAATTTGAGCACAAAAATTGGAGAGGACTTATAAGCTTGAATATAACGTTGCAATGCTTGGTAAATTAAAAGTGTGTTTAATTGCAATAGCCACTATGAAATCGATCGAGCGTCCATAAGGGTCACTGAACAATTCTATACGTTCTATCTGAAAACCAGTCGAGAGTAACAAAGTTTTCATTTCCTCTGATTCATAATATCTATAGAACATATTTCCTGCTCCCTCATTACGATAACCTCTAAAATCACCACATCTAACACACACATAGAAGATACCGTTAGGCCTAAGAACACGAAAAGCCTCTCTAAATGCCTTTGAAGGATCTTCAAAATGATGATAAATGGTATGAGCAAAAGCTACATCAAAAGAAGCATCCTGAAATTCTAATGTCTCAGCATTGGAATAGCGAATTTTCAATCTTTGGTAAATCCTTAATTTTTGGGTTAATTGCCATAATCTTTATTTA
>CAKKRB010000101.1 GCA_919902485.1 Omnitrophica bacterium GWA2_41_15
TTAAAAACGCTTTCTTTGTTTCCCAGTCTTTCCCACATCTCTTCTGCTATGTGCGGCACGAACGGCGCCAGTAAAATAACAACTGTATTAATAGCCTCTTTCAGCTCAAGGCTGGACCCCGAACCACTCGCTTCGCTCGGGTACGGGGCATGGGCTGGAGGCTGGAGGCTGATGTAATCATAAATTTCATTTACAAGTTCCATAATCGAACTAATTGCAGTGTTAAAATGAAAATCTCCTTCCATATCTTCTGTAACTTTTTTTATAGTGGCATGAGTTTTTTGTCTCAACTGAGAATAGTAGCCGCAGGCTTTAGCCTGCGAAATATCCTCCGCAACCTGAAGGTTGCGGCTACCCTCTACCAAACGCCACACCCTATTTAAAAATCTCCATGCGCCTTCAACTCCTTTATCATTCCATTCAGCGTCTTTCTCAGGCGGGCCTATAAACAATGTATAAAGCCTTACTGTATCTGCACCGTATCTATCTATCAAATCATCCGAGCTCACTACATTGTCCCTTGATTTCGACATCTTGATATTGTTTTTGGTAATCATGCCCTGGGTAAAAAGTTTCCCAAACGGCTCTTTGAATCCTATATATCCCATATCATATAAAACCTTTACTACAAACCTGGAATAAAGTAAGTGCAGGATTGCGTGTTCCACCCCGCCTATATACTGGTCAACAGGAAGCCATTTATTCACAAGTTCTTTATTAAAAGGCCTCTTATCGTCTTTCGGAGATAAATACCTCAGGAAATACCAGCTGGAATCCACAAATGTGTCCATTGTATCTATTTCCCGTTTAGCAGGGCTATTGCATTTCGGGCATTTTGTATTTACAAACTCCTTGATATCTTTTAAAGGAGATTTTCCATGGGGTTTAAATTTTACATCCTTTGGCAGCAATACCGGCAAATCTTTTTCATCAACCGGCTGCATGCCACATTTATCGCAATAAACCATTGGTATAGGCGCGCCCCAATATCTTTGCCTTGAGATAAGCCAGTCCCTTAATTTATAATGCACTTCTCTTTTGCCAATGCCTT
>CAKKRB010000102.1 GCA_919902485.1 Omnitrophica bacterium GWA2_41_15
GTAGATGCCTTGACCATTAACACTAGCTTAGCCGGAACCTTTACAGGAGGCGTATCTCTAACAGAAAAAGGTAACCTTGCTACTGACTATGCCCTTTACTTAAAACGTAACACTGACACATCTCCTTTAGGATACCTGATCCAGGCTCAGAATGCGGCTTCAAATTCAAATCTCTTTACAGTAGATGTTACAGGCGCAATAACTACAGGCACTATTGGAGCATCTCAGATAACAGGCACCATAGTAGACAGCCAAGTCTCAGATACCTTAACAGCCTCGGACCTCGTAGCATCAACAGGCGTAGTTGATTCCACAGAAATATTAGACCTAACTATAGTCAACGCTGACATATCAGCCACAGCAGCAATCGTTGACACAAAACTTGCCACTATCTCTACCGTAGGCAAAGTCTCAGACACTGCCTTATCAGCAAATGTCTCACTCTTAGGACAAGCAATAGAATCAGCTGAAATTACAGACCTGACAATAGTAAATGCTGATGTATCTACTACTGCAGCCATCACTACCTCAAAATTAGCAGATTCTACAGCCTTATCAGATGCCATGACAAAGCGCCACACCCAGGGGACAGACACTACTTTAGGCACAATGGCAGCAAATATAGCAATGGGAAGCTATAAAATTACAGGCCTCGCGGAACCTGCAAGTGATCAGGACGCAACCACAAAATACTACGTGGATAACGCCATAGCAGGCCTCTCCTGGAAAGAAGCAGTAATAGATAAAGACCTGGCAACGCCTCCTGTATCACCCACTGAAAATGACAGATACTTAGTAGCCTCAAGCAGCGCAACAGGCGCCTGGCTTACCAAGGAAAATAACTACGCCCGTTATCACAACACAGCCTGGGTATTTGAAGCGCCTGAACCAGGGGACGCAGTATTCGCGGAAGATGAAAAAGTCGCCTACACCTATAATGGAACAACCTGGGTAGCCTTTACAGGCGCCTCAGCCTATGTCTGGGGATACGGCTTAACAAATACAGGCACCACAATAAATATAGATACCACAGAAGCAGTAGACCTCTCAGCAGCCCAGTCGCTTACAAATAAAACCCTCTCAACAGGGACTGTCCTGCCCACTGACTATTATGCTTCTACCTATGTAAATGAAGGCCAGGCAAGCTCTGTAACAAGCGCTATGATTCTAGACGCAGAAGTAGTCAACGCTGACATCTCAGCCACTGCAGCTATAGTAGACACAAAACTTGCCACTATCTCAACTATAGGTAAAGTCTCAGACACTGCCTTATCAGCAAATGTCTCACTCTTAGGACAAGCAATAGAATCAGCTGAAATTACAGACCTGACAATAGCCAATGCTGACATAAATGCATCAGCAGCTATTTTAACCTCAAAACTCTCTGGCGCAGTTACATCCATTACAAGTCACGGCTTAGGCTCACTTGCTACTCTAAATGCAGTATCAGGCGGAGCAGCCGGCACAATCACTGACGCCACCATCACTACAGCTGACATCTCAGCCACAGCAGGTATTCTTGATTCCCAGTTAGCCACTTCACCTACTACGAGATTCTACGAGAACTTCGCAGAATATATAGAAACAGGCTTACAGCCTGCTACATCAATAAATCTTACAAGCGACATCTCATTAGGAACAGCCTATGTCCGGGGCGCAAGAGTAAATAAGGCCTCAGCCGTATCTAAAACTTACACACTAAGTAAAGACACCTATGTTGACATAGATTCTTCCGGAGCGTTCCAATACACAGAAGTTGTAAACGCCGCAGCTAGCCCAGCAGTAGCAGCAAACTCCATACGCCTTGCTAAGGTAGTAACAGGCGCCTCAGCCATAACAAGCGTTACTGACCTTAGAAGCCTCTACCCGGTAACCGCAAATGAAATAGCCCCGGGCGCTGTCACCTCCACTGGAATAGCAGACGGCTCTATCGGCACTGCAAAACTTGCTGACTCTGCAGTTACATCAGTAAAGATAGCTGATGGGACAATAGTCAACGCTGACA
>CAKKRB010000103.1 GCA_919902485.1 Omnitrophica bacterium GWA2_41_15
GGCTGACCACGAATACAGCCTTGTTTTTTAAAATAGACCCGCTCGTATCGATATTTAATCCATTCTCTCTAATGATGCTTATCCTGACGCTTATAGTTGGAAGATTTTTCTGCGGATGGATTTGCCCTTTAGGCTCTATAATTGATATGTGCGGGATTAAGGCAAGAAACAGGGATTTAAATTTCAGGCAGATAAAATATTATATCCTGGGGCTTATTGTTGTGTCTGGGTTCCTGAGTATACAGATTGCGTGGGTTTTTGATCCCCTGGTTATCACAGCAAGATTTATTTCTTTGAATTTTATCCCGTCTTTCACACTGGCCCTGGATAAATTGTTTATTTTCCTGATAAAAAGCTTTAATTTTTATACACCGCTGTATGATTTTTACCGCTCGCTGAAATCGTCTATACTTGGAGTAAATAGATATTATTTTCCGCATTCCTCTATCACTCTAAGTTTTTTTATTATAATCTGCGGCCTTACATTTATAACAAAGAGATTCTGGTGCCGCATTCTTTGCCCTTTAGGCGCGATATATGCAATGATTGCGAAATTTTCCCTATTGGAGCGGCGCGTTGATAAATGCACACATTGTATGAAATGTAATGTTGGCTGCCGCATGTCCGCAATTAAAGAAGATACGGATTATAGAAAAGAGGAATGCATCCTTTGCATGGATTGTATATATGATTGCCAGGATCGTGCCACTAAATTTATATGGCCTATGAAAGAGGCAAAAATCAGCGCCAAAGATTCTATATCCCGTAAGGATTTCTTATTTTTAATAGCGTCATCGTTTTTATTATTAGGGTTTAAAAGAAAAGAAGGCGGGACTAAGAAAAAACTTATCAGGCCGCCCGGAGTTACTAGTGAGGCCGAATTTTTAAATAAATGCATAAGGTGCGGAAACTGCATGAGGGCCTGCCCTACTAACGGCCTGCAGCCGGCTATATTTGAATCTGGCTTTAGCGGGATATGGGCCCCGCATCTTGTTCCTGAAATAGGATACTGCGAGTATAACTGTAATCTTTGCGGCAAGGTCTGCCCGGTAGGAGCAATACCCAGGTTAATCCTGGCTGAAAAAAAGGAACAAAGACTCGGCCTTGCTTATATTAATAAGGATATTTGCATTCCCTGGTCGCAGAATAAAGAATGCATTGTGTGCGAAGAGCATTGCCCTGTGCCCAGCAAAGCTATTAAGGCTTACAGTGAATCCTCAGGCGGCAAGAAAATTTTAAAGCCTTACGTAGACACTTATTTATGCATAGGATGCGGTATCTGCCAGAATAAGTGCCCTACAAGGCCTTTAAGAGCGATAAAAGTCCAGCCTTAAGTCTTTCCACATAGAAGATTCTTCCATTTTAATGAATCAGGAAGGACTTGGAGAAAGTTCTGAGTTTAACCAAAAAGGCTTGTTGTTATTCTCATCGATTATTCTTAAAACAACGTCTACGATATCTTTGTCGTATTTATTGCCGGCATTGTCCCTTAACTCCTGCAGCGTAACGTCCATACCCAGCGCCTGCCTGTAAGGCCTGTGCGATATCATGGATTCCAGGACATCGCATATGGCAAGGATCTTCGCTTCTGGTAAAATTTTATCCGCGGCTAAGCCTCTTGGATAACCATTTCCGTCCAGCCTTTCGTGATGCTGGTATATGGCTTCCGGAAGCTGAGAAGGGAACGAATAGGGTATCAGCATGTCATAGCTCTGCTGCACATGCTCCTGCACCATTTTATATTCCAGGTCCGAAAGCTTTCCAGGCTTGTTTAATATCTCAAGAGGTATAAGGATTTTTCCTATATCATGAAGCTCAGCAGACATCTTTAATTCCAGGACTCTGTTTTCTTCCCAGCCCAGTTCATTGGCGATTCTTTCTGCAATTAAAGAAACCCTTCTTGTGTGCCCGAATGTATAAGGGTCTTTTGTCTCAAGTATTTTATCAAGCACCTTTAGTGAGTTTATTATCATGTCCAGATTTGTTCGTTCAGTATTATCGTAAGCGGTTATATCCCTTGTCACTCCCATGGTGCCTATGGTTTTACCTTTTTTATTCTTTATCGGGATTTTAGTAGTTGTGACGCAGTTGTATGTACCGTTAGGGAGAAGCGTGCGTTCGATTTTTCCTATTATGGGCTTGCCTGTTTGAAGTATATATGTGTCGTCGTCAAACATCCTTTGCGCCTGGTCTTTCGGGAAGAAGTCAAAATCGGTTTTTCCTATGACATCTTCAGGAGAAAGCTTGAATCCTTCGGCGTAGAAACGATTGACCCTTATGATCCTATTTTTATCGTCTTTAAAATATATGGCGTCAGGTATATTGTCTAAAAGGCTCTGGAACAGATCTCTTTCAAGAGAAAGGGTCTTTCGCAGCTCTTTGTAAGTCCTGTGGATTTTTTTATGCTTGAAGCCAGCTTTTTTTATTTTCATAAAGGACTATAATATACCATATAAGTTGCAAAAAATCAATGGTATGGGGTAAAATAGGTATATGCTTAAGATAGGGAGCTTAAAATTAAAGTCAAATCTCATCCTGGCGCCCATGGCTGGGGTAAGCGATCTAGCGTTCAGGCTGTTAAACCGCAGATTCGGGTGCGAACTTGGATTTATAGAAATGATAAATGTCAGGTCTCTGGGTCATAAGGGCAAGAAGGTCAAAAAAATGCTCTTTTCAGATAAATTAGACAGGCCTCTGGGGATTCAGATCCTTGGCTGCGAAGAAGAGTATATTTTAAAGGCGCTGGATATACTTAAAGAGTATGAATATGATGTGCTGGATTTTAATGCAGCCTGCCCTGTTAAAAAGGTTATCAGAAGAGGCGAAGGTTCCGCGCTTTTAAAAGACCGTAAAAAATTACATAAAATTCTAAAGTCGATTGTTAAGAATTCAAATAAGCCTGTTACGGTAAAGATACGCACAGGCTGGGATAAAGATTCTTTAAGCGCAAGGGATATAGGATTAGCCTGCCAGGAAGCAGGGATAGATGCATTATTTATCCATGGAAGGACCAGGGAGCAGGGATACAGCGGAGATGTGGATTACAAGACTATTCAAAAGGTGAAAAAGGCTCTGGATATACCGGTTATTGCAAGCGGGGATGTATTTTCAGGGGAGCTGGCTAAAAAGATGCTGGATGAGACAGGCTGCGACGGCCTGCTAGTGGCTCGCGGCGCCTTAGGAAATCCCTGGGTGTTCAAAGAGATAAAAGAATTCCTTAAGAACGGGAAAATCATAAAAAGACCAGGGGTAAAAGAAATATCCAGCGTGATGCTTGAGGACCTTGATGCCTCAATTGATTTCTGGGGCAGTTCCCACGGCGTAAAAAGATTTCGCAAATTTTTTGCCTGGTATACAAAAGGCGTGCCAAGCGTAAGGGTTTTAAGGGAAAAGGCATTCCGCGCAAATACAAAAGAAGAAATGCTGGGCCTTATCCGGGATTTTAGAAAATTGACCAATGTTTAGGATAATGGTATAATGAGCGCCACATAAAAATAAGGGGGTAATCATGCATTCTTACAAAGAATTAGGCCTTGTGAACACAAAAGATATGTTTAAAAAGGCAATGGCAGGTAAATACGCTGTTCCTGCGTATAATTTTAACAATATGGAACAGCTTCAGGCAATTATCACTGCTTGTATTGAGACAAAATCTCCTGTGATACTTCAGGTTTCTTCAGGCGCTAGAAAATACGCAAATCAAATTTTACTCAGATATATGGCAATGGGCGCCATGGATATAGTAAAATCAACAGGATCCAATATTCCCGTGGCGCTTCATTTAGACCATGGGGATACATACGAACTCTGCGTTTCCTGCATAGAGTCAGGTTTTTCCTCTGTTATGATAGATGGATCCGGCCATACATATGAAGACAATGCAGCGCTTACTAAAAAAGTGGTTGAATACGCTCACAAATACGATGTGACAGTAGAAGGCGAGCTTGGAGTACTGGCAGGGATAGAAGACGAAGTGAGCCATGAAGCAAGCCATTACACCCATCCTGAAGAAGTGGAGGATTTTGTAAAGAAAACAGGCGTTGACAGCCTTGCGATTTCAATAGGCACGTCTCACGGAGCTTATAAATTCAAATTAAAACCAGGAGAAAGCGTTCCGCCTCTGAGATTTGACATATTAGAAGAGGTTGAAAAAAGAATACCGGGATTTCCGATAGTTTTACACGGGGCAAGCTCTGTTACAAAAGAATATGTAGACCTTATAAATAAATACGGCGGAAAACTTGAAAATACAGCAGGCGTGCCTGAAGAACAGTTAAGAAAGGCTGCGGCCTCCGCAGTTTGTAAAATCAATATAGATTCAGATGGCCGCCTTGCAATGACAGCCAAGATTCGCGAAGTATTCGCGCTGAGCCCGAAAGAGTTTGATCCTCGTAAATATCTTGGTCCTGCAAGAGACGAACTCGTGAAGATGTACAAGCATAAAAACGAACACGTCCTGGGCTCCGCAGGCAAAGCATAAATATGAAAACTGCGTAGGTGGCCCGCCGAAGGCGGGACTCCTACGCAGTTGGGGTGGTCATGTTAACTAAAATAGCTTTAATCGCAAGCATAATTCTTCCGCTCTGGAACATCCCTCTTATTATAAAGATAATCAAGCGCCGCTCTTCAAAGGATATTAGCTTAGTCTGGGCAGTTGGCGCATGGGTCTGTTTCCTCGCAATGTTTCCAGCGGGAATAAAAAGCCCTGATATAGTATACAAAACCTTCACTATTATCAATTTCTTCTTCTTCAGCCTGGTTATGTTAACTACAATCCTGTTCCATAAATAAATCAAATATGTCTTGAAATTTAGTTAAAACTAAAGTATACTACATATTAAGAGGGTGATATGTATAATTCACTGCAGTTGAGAGAGATATTCCATATAGAATTTCTGCGCTGGTTTTCAAGGAAAGTAAAGCCGGAATACTATGGCCTTAAAGGCGGAACAAATATCAGGTTTTTCTTCCATAGTTTCCGCTATTCAGAGGATATGGATATTGATATTTTAGGTATGAGTTTGGGCGCCCTCAAGGATACTGTAATGAATATATTAGATGGCAGAGCTTTTAAAGAAAGCCTGAAGCCTTTTGGCATAAAAGAAATTACCCCTCCAAATATTATTAAAGCAAAACAAACTGAAACCACTCAGCGTTTCAAGGTTCATATTATAACCAATGGAGGAGAAGATCTTTCTACAAAGGTTGAATTTTCCCGCAGAGGTTTTAAGGGCAATATTATTGTTGGTTCAATTTCAGATACGGTTTTACGGCCATATAAGTTATTACCTTTATTAATTCCGCATTATGATGTTCAATCAGTGGTTATGCAGAAACTCAATGCCCTTGCAAAAAGAACTATTATCCAGGCCAGGGATATCTTTGATTTATATCTTTTAATCCCTCAATTAGGGGAAGCAGGCATTAAAGGAGGTAAGTTAATAGATAAACCCACGCTATTAAAAGCATATGAGAATATATTTGAAGTTGATTTTGAGATATTCAGGGATACTGTAATTTCCTATTTAGCTATTGAAGACCAGGCCGCATACAGAAATGTTTCTTCATGGGAAGAAGTAAGGCTGAAGGTATCTCAGTTTATAGAAGGATTGGTTAAAACACATGGGTAAAAAATCTATCTGGCTATATATTAAACAAGTAAAAAAACCTATATTCTCCACCTTTGAGTTATCTTCCCTCTCAGGCAAGTCTTTGTCTAATACTACCCAGGCCCTTAATAATCTGGTAAAGAACGGCATGGTATCAAAGATATATAGAGGGGTATGGGCCATTTCATACGATGATTCATTAAATGTGTATAAACTGATCCCATACCTATTTCCAAGGCAAAGGGCATATGTTTCTTTTATAAGCGCATTGCATTTACATGGGGTTATTGAGCAGATCCCGCAGGTAATTCACCTTGCATCGTTAACGCATACAAAAATAGTCCGAACAAAAATCGGAATATTTTCTATTCATCGCATAACACCTTCATTGTTTGACGGTTTTAAATGGCATAATGAAACAGGAGATTTTCTAATAGCAGAGCCTGAAAAAGCATTGGTGGATTGCCTGTATTTATCAGCTTACAAAAAGAAACAATTCGGCAATTTTCCAGAACTTCATTTTCCTAAGTTTTTTAGTTTTAAAAAAGCCATAGAATGGTCAAAAAAGATCCCCAATCTAAAAGTAAGGGCCTGTGTTCAAAGAAAATTAACTGCTCTGGAAAGAAATAACCGCAGGTCTTGATAGTGACCTATCTGTAAGGTATACTTATTATTAAGGCAATAAACAGATCACTGTAATCCTTCGAGAATCTGTTTCTCACCTTGTTGATATGCTATAATACCTCCATGAAAATCATACCTATATTTATCCCGCACGCAGGCTGCCCGTATAGATGTATATACTGCGACCAGCAGAAGATTTCAGGCGTATTAAAGATTCCTACCATAGAAGAAATAAAATCCATCATAGAAAGAAATCTAAAAACAATTCATAAGAACAAAAAAGTGGAAGTTGCATTTTTCGGCGGCACATTTACGCTTTTGCCAGGGCCTTTGAAGGAAAAGTATCTGGAAGCTGTTTATCCTTATGTGAAGAGCAAAAAGATTTCAGGTATACGCATATCTACTCATCCTGAAGCAGTATCTGAAAAATCAATGAAGCTTTTTAAGAAAATGGGCGGATGCCTTGTAGAGCTGGGCGTGCAGTCTCTTGACAAGATAGTGCTTAAAAAAGCAAATAGACTCATGGATTTTAAGACAATAAAAAATGCGGCAGATGTTATAAAAAAGCATAAACTTGATTTAGGCGTCCAGGTAATGCTTGGCCTGCCTGGGGATACGCTTGAAAAATCCATAAATACAGCGCAAAAACTTTTAGAATTAAAACCAAAAACAGCCCGCATATATCCTGTTATTGTTTTAAAAGGCACAGGGCTTGGGGGCTTATTAAAAAAAGGAAGATACAAGCCGCTTTCAATGGAAGATGCAGTAGAATGGTCCAGCAGAGTGGCTGATGTTTTTGAAACAGCAGGGGTAAGGGTAATACGAATAGGTCTTCATCCGTCAGAGGAGTTAAATTCAAAAGGCACAATCCTTGCAGGGCCGTATCACGTTAGTTTCGGGGAAATGGCTCGTGCCAGACAAATGCGTAGTAGAATAATAAGTATTTTAGGCCCCAAAAAAATCCCAAATCGCAGGTCAATAGAAATCCACGGCCCGAAAAAGTTTTTCAGCTTCATCTCCGGGCATAAGGGTGAAGAGAAAAAATATTTAGAGAGATATTATGGCGTACCTATTTTAAACCATCCCCGTTCGCCGATCGGAGACCATTTCCGATCGGCGAACGGAATAAGGGTTAAAATTATAGAAGTTAGAAAAAGCATAGCCATTATTGACCCTAGAATCCCGGCTGAAGCAAAACTGAGATTAAAACAGATGGGTTATTATATCAGAGAGGTGCCTTTACATCCAAAACTGGCAGGGCCTGTCAAAGGCCACCCTGATATGATGCTATTTTCTTACGCTAAAAAAGTTATATACGAGCCGCGTTTGGAAAAAATAGCCGGGCTTTTAAGAGATAACGGATACGAATGCGTAAAAGGCGAAAAAATAGGATCAAAAAAATACCCAAAAGACATTATTTACGATGCCTGCAGTGTTGGAAAAGCCATAATCCGCTATGACGGTAAAATTGAAAAGCATATAGAAAATCTAAGCGCGAAATTCATAAAAGTAAAACAGGGATACGTAAAGTGTTCTATTATACCAATAGACGAGAAACATATTATTACATCGGATAAGGGCATATATGATAAATGGAACGTAGGGGGTGGTCGCGACCGTTCCCTGCATATAAGGCCAGGCTATGTTAAATTGCCAGGATATAAAACAGGCTTTATAGGCGGCGCATCAGGCGTTCATAAAGACAAGGTGTTTTTTATCGGCGCGCTAAAAAATCATCCTGATGCTACGCGAATAAGAGAATTTATAGAGCAAAGAGGCAGGAAAGTAGTAGAATTATATGATGGCCAGCTTTACGATGCAGGGAGTATATTGTTTTTTGAAGCTGTTTCCGTTCGCCGAACGGAGTAATTACTCCGTTCGGCGAACGGAAGAGGTGAGATTAGCACATCACGATTTTGGCAGGTTTAAATCCGTTGAAATTAGGCACAGCGCTTGCGCATGAATAAGCGCCTATATTTTTTACATACACTACATTGCCCAAATCCAGCTCAGGCAGATCCTCGCTCAGGGAAATAGTATCAAAAGAATCGCAGGTCGGGCCTGCGAGGGTGCTGAGGAATTTCTGGCCCCTCTTTAATGTCTTGAATTCATATTTACAATGGTCAAATACTATACCTGAGAAATCCCCGTAAAGCCCGTCATTTAAATAGTAATAATTTTTATTGTTCCTGAATGTCCTGCCTATGACCTGGGTCACCAGAATCCCTGAAGGCCCTGCCAGGAATCTGCCAGGCTCAGCTATAAACTTTACATTTTTATCAAAAAGCCTTTCTAATTTTTTTCTTATCTGGCTTGCCATGCGTTCAAACGTAAGGTGGCTGTCAGCGTCAAAATGTTTTATCGGGAATCCGCCGCCTATATCCAGTATATTTAGAAATAATCCCGCCTGTTTTGCCTCGTTAAATATAGCTGACGATACTTCTAAGGCCTGCAGATAATTTTCCACGTTCGTGCACTGGGAACCTACATGAAAACTCAGGCCCACTGGCTTCAGGCCCATGGACCTCGCTTTCTTAAGAAGAAATATGGATTGTTCAGGGTCTGCTCCGAATTTAAGAGAGAGCTCTACAATACTGCCTATATTTGTTACTTTTATGCGTATAAGCACCCTCGCGCCCGGGCAGTATTTCGCGATTTTATATAACTCAGGCTCATTGTCAAAGGTCATTATTTTGACTTTTTTCTTATAGGCAGATCTTATGTCTTCGTTGGATTTTATGGTGTTCGCGAATATTATTTTTTCAGGAGTAGCGCCAAGTTCAAGCACTGTATTCATTTCATTTGCGCTTGCCACGTCAAATCCCGCGCCAAGCGCTACGAATTTTTTGATAATGCCGGGATAAGGATTTGCCTTTATCGCGTAGTAAGGCGTAACTTCAGGAAGCGCCTTGCGGAAAGCCTTGAATTGTTTTTCAAGCATGTCCTCCTGTATGAGCATGAGAGGTGAGGAGTGCTTTTTCAGCATTTTACGTATCAGATTTTCTGTGCCGCCATTTCTATTTCTCATATCTTTCTTATTGCGAATTGTAGGGGACGGTTTGAAACCGTCCCCTACAGAGCTAGCTTACCAAAAATGTTGTGAATTGCCACATATCTTTTTCTTTAGGTTTTTTAATGCCCAATGTCCTGAAAGTCTTATTATAGTTTTTAAGAGGCGTCCAGTCAACAGGCTTTGATATAAAAGGCCCTAAGTAAGGCCTTGAAGTTTTCATGATATCTTCGTGCGGTATGTCATCAGGCAGGTTAAAGCCTTTATTGGGATTTTCAATCATCCATTTTGCGGCAGCTACTACTGAAATAGCTACCTGAAGGGTTGTGGCGTTCTGGCCTGGCGCGAGTTTTCTTGTTTCTTCAATGTCCAATAAACTGCCTGTCCACCATGAATTAAAATCATGGCCCATTAGAAGCACCCCGAGCCTGTCTTCGCCTTTTATTATTTCATCGTTCATTATTCTCTGATTTTTCTGGAGATTGTATCTGCGCATCTCAAGTTCGTGCAGGGAGTTTATCGCGGAATCGCACGGGCAATACGCGTAATGCACAGTGGGCCGGTAGACAGCCCCGCCATTTTTATCCCAGACAGTCAGCCTGTCAGATATCCCGAATGCTTCGCCGTGGCGTATTACCATGCCCACTATTTCGCAATCTGGCACCCAGGAACGGACCCATGTATTTACGCCCATGCTTTCTATGCATATCTGATTTTTTGGGCCTTGTTTGTGAAAACATGCCCCTTCTGGGATATTTTTTTCATGAGTGCCCCAACCCATTTCTGCAGGCGCAATGCCTTCTTCAAAAAACCCTTCAATACTCCAGGTATTTACAAATTCATCCACGTCTTTTGGTTTGTCTGTTATCTGGGTGTCGCGTTCGCTGATGTGTATGACTTTAACGCCTGCTGTTTTTGCGAGCTCAGGGTAATTTTTATTATCCAGGGATTCTTTTAATATTTTTACGCGCTTATCCTTTGGCTTTGTAGAGGAGGGTTTTAAACCCTCCTCTACAATTTTATTTGCAATATCCTCCAGGGCTATTTTTGTGAAATGAGACACAAGGCCTGGGTTTGCGCCATGGTCTACAACAGCTGTAGGGCCGCTATTATCCCCCCATTTTTTAATAAGCTTACGTATCTCCATCTGCCTTACGTAAAGGGTAAGATTTCTGGGGTCGCTGACATCCATTGCGTAAGGATCCCACACCTCAACAGATGTGTTTACGTAGAGGATGCGGTTATCCCTGCACCATTGAAGCAGGGCGATGCAATCTATGTTCCACGCGAGGTCTATTATCAAATCCCCTGGCCCTATATATTTTTTTAGAAGCGCGTCGTAATTTTCAATAGTAACGCGGTCTGTCACGTAGCTTACGCCTTTATCCAAGCTGTCTTTTACGCGGGATCTATTGTCCGCAAAATCCATTATGGTGACATTTTTAGGCGGGGCATCTATGAGTTTTAATACGAGAGGTATGGCGCACTGGGATACAGAGCCGCATCCGATTACAAGAATTTTTCCTTTAAACTGCATCTAATCTCCTTAGGCATTAAAAAAATGATAAGTTTATTCTATCAAAAATATTTTTTTAATCAAATAAAATTTTTACCGTGTTTGAC
>CAKKRB010000104.1 GCA_919902485.1 Omnitrophica bacterium GWA2_41_15
CTTTCAGAGACTTCTCCTGAGGAAAGCCCTTTTATATTCTTGATTTCTTTTTCTGAAAATATCATATATCTTTCCTATTTTCACTAACAGAATACTATAATCAAAAACTATAATCAAGGTAAATTCAACACGATGGCTTGATTGTTAAATGACTATTCTATGGCAGGAGCTTTTCTCAGGTTTTTCTTTTCGGAATGTATTTTTTTATACTTGAGCATCTTTTCTTTGGCCCTGCGGGAACGTTTTCGTTTCTGGCGCCTTATCTTCTCTATTTCCTTCTCTGCCTGCGCTTCTCTGCCCAAAACCAGCGATTCGATTTTATTAACGAGTATTCTCCTTGCAAGGAACCGGTTCAAAGCCTGGGAGCGTTCTTCCTGACACTTGACCTCTATGCCTGTGGGTTTATGCTTTAGATAAACGCGCGTAGACGTTTTATTGACCTTTTGCCCGCCTTTTTTGCTCGAGCGTATGAATTTCTCCTCCAGGTCAGCCTCTTTTATACCCAATGAATCCATCTTTATTTTTAAGGCCTCCTCTTTAAGAATCATTCTTTTCGTCTTCGGAAACCTGACTGTTTTCTTTTAACTGGCTTTCGGTTTTCGCTGTTTTTTCGTTTATCAAAATGGCGTTCAGGGGTAAAAACCTGTTCTCTTGGTTTATTATCGTAGTTTTCTTTATGCGGGCCTCTATCCTTACGTTTTGCAAAACACTCCTTGCAATACACCGGACGGTCTCCGCTAGGCTTAAAAGGGACTTCGCATTCTTTGTTGCAGTCTGAGCAAATTACCTGAGTAAAGTTTCTTTCTCTGAAGTTATTGTCTCGCTCTCCTTTGCCGTGATGATGAGAACGGTCAAAGCGCTGGAAAGGTTTTGAAAAAGGCTTTTCCTCGGAAGGCTTTTCTGAAGGCCGGCTGATCAAGATATCTATTTTCTTTTCCAAAGAAACAAGCTGTTCCTGCATTTTATTAATCAGAGCTGCCATATCCTGTTCATCCTGATGCGGGATTGAAGAACTTTTGGGTTTAATATTTTTTTTCATACTCCTCCTTTTAGATTAACTTAACAAAATCCAGGCAAGTGAAAAAATCCCAAGGACAAGGACTGCCAGGCCCATAATGCGCGTGTTCCTTATCTCCTTCTCCATGGATATAGGTTCTATCTTCCAGTTAAAGGGCCGGTAAAGAGCTATTTGTATTTCTATGACCTTCCTGGGCTTCCAGGTAACAAGGCCGCCGAATGCAATCGCTATAACCACGATCGTAAGCTGCACGCAAAACAAACAGAACATACCTCCGCAGTAGGAGCGTTTCGCTAATAAATTCAACATAGGACAGTTCATTCTATACCTCCTCGTAAATTTCAATACTTCACTGTGGATATGCCGCTTTTTGAGACTGTTGAAAAAGTCTCCTTGTCATCTACGTGTGGTAGCCGCAACCTTTAGGTTGCGCAACATATCGCAGGCTATCCCTCGACTTCGCTCGGGATGTTTTGAGAGATGGTGAGCCCTTCGACGTTGCTCAGGATGCTTCGAAGGGTGCTGAGTTTAGTCGAAGCACTTGTCGAACCAAAGCCTGCGACTACCAGTTTTTCAACAGTCTCTTTTTGGCACACCCAAAAATCCTCTTACTTTTTTAATAAAGTAACGCGGGTATTTTGTAGTTCCGGTAAAACTTCTGCGAAATGTACCATCATATCATCAATGGATTTTAATTTAGAAATCTCCACGTTGTTCTGGTTCAGCTTTATCTTATATCCGGTTTCTTTCTTAATAATTTTTTCTATGCTTGCCACGCTATACTTTGGGTCAAATTTTACCTGTTTTATATCTTTTATATCCAAAGAACTTCTAGATGTCCCTGGGAGATAAATCGTTCCATTACCAAAGTCAACTGCAAAGGCAATGACGCCTGGAATAATAAAAAACAATAACCCGATAGCATCCAAAACAGCAACTCCGGCATCAATTCTACCGCCTCTTTGCCCTCTGCGTTCAGGATACATAAGGGTTCCGCAACCTGCCAGCTGAATAGTTAAAACAACACAGATGAATACATGCAACGTATTGACTATTTTTTTTACCATAGCCTCTCCTTCCTTTGCGCATAGAAACTCTAATGTTACAAAACAAGTCATACTTGTAACAGTTGCTATTCTATTTATTATCCTGCAAGCTCTTTACAATCTTGGCAAATTCCGTGGGCACAAGAATAATCAGACTATTCTGCTCAGCGCCGATTTCCTGCCAGGTCTGCAGCTGTCTTAACATAAGCGCATTGGGAGACTCTGCGATGATTTTAGCGGCTTCTGTAAACTTTCTGGCAGACTCTTCTTCAGCTGAAGCCTTGACCAGCCGTGAGCGCTTCTCCCTGATAGCCTCTGCCTCTTTAGCCATTGCCCGTTTCATATTATCCGGCACTTCAATATTTTTGATCTCAACGCTGATGACAGTAATGCCCCACTCATCTGTCGGGCCTTGCAATAATTCCAGTATTTCTTTGCCAATCTGCTCTTTGTTAGACAAAAGCATATCAAGATCATACTTTCCCAAAACATCCCTAAGTTTAGACTGGGCCAATAACGTAGACGCCATCCCAAAATGCTCAACTGCTATAATAGATTTTGGGGCGTCAAAGATCTTATAATAGACCACAGCGTCAATCTTGACTGGAACAGAATCCTTGGTCAGAACCTCCTGCGGAATAACATCCATGGTCCGTATGCGCATATCAACATAAGATGCATATTCTAAAATCGGAATTATGATATTTAAACCGGGTTTAATCTGCCTGACATATTTCCCCAGACGAAAAACCACACCGATCTGCCACTGCGATACAATCCTGATCCCGAATATAACAATTACTGCAGCTAAGGCGACTAAACTCCAAAACATACGCACCTCCCTTGTAGAATAACAAAAACATGGGGTCTCTCTCGTATGAGCCAAGAGGAAACCTCTCGCTATATATAAATACTTATTATAGCCAATTTACAGCCTTTGACAAGGAAATTTGTCCTATTTGTCCACTATTTCTTGGCTCGAAATAACGCAACTCTTTGACACATTAACATATAAAAAAGGCTATGATCGATGGTAGCGATCATA
>CAKKRB010000105.1 GCA_919902485.1 Omnitrophica bacterium GWA2_41_15
CATCTCCCGTTCTTTGATCGCCTGTATCTCTCTTCCAAGCTGTTCCGGCGTTTTCTCCCCTATTATTATTGACTGAATCCCCTTGTCAAAGGCTTTTATGACTTGAGGAAATTCTGAAACCCCCCATACGCTTGGATGCGTGGTATTATCCATAGCGCTTGCAAACTGCGAAAGCACCATGGGTATATCCTTTAAACTGTATTTATTAGAAGGTAAATCCTGCGTCTCTTTTGAAAGAAATATCTGCTGAGGCGCGTCTGTTATCCATTTCAAAAAATCCACTGCCAGCTGCGCCTCTTTGGATTGTTTATTCACCATAAAGCTGGATCCTGCCCCGCCCCAGATAGTCATTGGATATTTATCAGAAGCCTGGGGAGGCAGCATTACCCCGTAATTTAAATTCGGGTTCATGCCTTTATAAACATTTACACACCATGAGCCGTTAAACGCAAACGCAGCCCTGCTATTCGCAAAAAGCTGTTCTGCTGTTTTATTCACCATGGTAACTATACCTGACGCGAGCATGCCTTCATCGCGCATCTCGCGGAATAAATCAAAGACCCTTATCCAGTCAGGATCTGTATAAGGCACTTTTCCGCGTATAGTGTCTAAAACTTTATCTTTGCCCATTATGTTAAACGCATAATTTGACGCCAGGCAGTCTATCATCCAGATTTCTCCCCATCCACTGACCAGTCCCTGGATGCCTTTTGCCTTAAGTTTTCTATTTATGTCTATTAAATCCTTCCAAGTCCTGGGAGGCTTATCTACGCCTGAGCGCTGTAATAAATCTTTATTATAGAGCATTTGGATATTAGTCACGTCTATCGGAACGCCATATGTTCCTGGCTTAACTTCAAAGCTGTTCCCTTGTTCGAATTCATTCACGCTGAGGGCCTTGGCGAATAGCTTATTTTTCCAGGCTCCGTTATCCTTATCCATCTCTTCTGTAAGGTCATATACATAGCCTGATTTTACAAAACTCGCAAAATCTCTTTTTTCTCCCAGGATTCCAAAGACGTCTGGAAGGGTATTTGTCTGCGCAGCCGCTCTTACTTTCTGAGTATACGCATCGGAAGGGGCATAAAGTTCAAAATTCACCCTTATGCCTGTTTCTGTTTCATATTGTTTGGCGAGCTCTATAAAAACGTTTTCCCTGTCGCCCATCCAATGCCAGATTGTTATGGGCTTAACCTGGCCGGGTTTTTGCCCCTGCTGGCTGCACCCTGCTAAAAAAACACTTAAAAAAACCATGAACGAAGAAAACATAAAAAAAAGACAAAACTTCTT
>CAKKRB010000106.1 GCA_919902485.1 Omnitrophica bacterium GWA2_41_15
CGGCTCTAATAAGGAGTCTACGTAAAACCTGTAACCCTTATCAGTGGGAACTCTTCCCGCAGAAGTGTGCGGCTGCATAATAAGCCCTATTTCTTCAAGATCTGCCATGACGTTGCGTATAGTGGCCGGACTTATGGTGTGCCTGAATCTTTGAGAAATAGCCCTGGAGCCAATAGGCATAGCAGTATCCACATAGCATTCCACTATCGCCCCTAATATACTTTTACGCCTGGATTCAATATCAACATGTTTCATACAATTAGCACTCTAACATCTAGAGTGCTATTTGTCAACAAAAATCGAAGAATCTTATAACAAATTTTTTAATCTTACCGGGATAGTCGCTTCCAGATAGACTGATTCTGGTTTATCTTCTCTGTGATTTACTTTTCCGTTCTCATAAATTAAATTAACTCTATCCATCCTATTATTAGGTATGTCTATCTTGATTTCAGTGACAAGGCCTGAAAGAAGTTTGGAGATTTCATCTATGAGATCGCTTATACCATAGCCTGTCAGGGCAGATACAACAACTGAATTTTCGAAATCTTTCTTAAGACGCTTTATATAATCAAGGTCTTTAACCCGGTCGATTTTATTCAGGACATTTATTACAATCTTATCCTCTGCTTTCAATGCTTTCAATACCTTATATACAGCTTCGTCCTCGTCATGGATTTTATCGCTCGAGGCATCCAGGACATGCAAAAGTATATCAGCCGTCCTCACCTCTTCGAGCGTGGATTTAAAGGCCTCTACAAGATGATGCGGCAGATTATGCAGGAACCCTACTGTATCCAGGAAAAGTATCTTCTGATTATTTGGAAGTATATAGCTTCTTGCAACAGGATCCAAGGTGCTGAAAAGCCTGTCGGCAACTAACTTCTTAGAATTGGTTAGCTGGTTTAAAAGCGTAGTTTTACCGGCATTAGTATATCCTATAATTGATACGGCAATAAAAAATGCGTCGCTCCGCCTTTTTCTCAGAGCGTTTCTCCTTTTTTCTATATCTTCCAGTTTTCCTTTTAACTTTGTAATCTGGTCTCTGATCCTGCGACGATCGTATTCCAGTATCTTTTCACCAGGCCCTCTGGTGCCTATGCCTCCGCCCAGCCTTGAAAGATGAATACCTTTCCCTGTAAGCCTGGGAAGCATATATTCCAGCTGCGCAAGTTCTATCTGGACCTTACCTTCAATGCTCTTTGCATTCCTGGCAAAGATATCCAGTATAAGCTGAGTCCTGTCAATAGTCCTTGTATCGCCAAGGCCTCTTTCAAGATTCCTGAGCTGCGTAGCTGTAAGGTCATTATTAAAAATAACTAAATTTGCATTTTTTTGGAGCACCAGCTGATGCAGTTCTTCAAACTTGCCTTTACCTATAAATAAATCGGGAGACGGTTTTTCTTTATGGCACAGCATTTCAGCTACAACCGAGGCCCCGCTCGAACGGCTAAGCTCTTTAAGCTCAGCTGCCCTATCTTCAATAGGCCA
>CAKKRB010000107.1 GCA_919902485.1 Omnitrophica bacterium GWA2_41_15
CCTTCAATGGCGAAAGCCGACGTCTCCTTTGTTTCGTTTATCTTTCACCTAATCACTAATCCTATGATAAAATATCTCTTATGCAACATGACCTATTTAACGGTTCTTCTTTATCTTTTGAATATATACTAAAAACTGACCACAACTGGGATCTCTTTAAGTTTCTTTACTCGCATAAACTCAGGCCTGAAACCATTCAAGAAGTAGAAAAAATGCTCCTCTGTTGTAATCCTAAAAATGGCTTTGCTACCTTCATCTGTACTCATTGCGGCCATACTAAAAAAATCCATTTCTCTTGCAAATCTAAATCCTGCTGCCGCTGCGGTAAAAAATATACTGATAATTGGTCTAACGAATTAAATTCTACCCTCTTACATACTACTCATATGCATATAATCTTAACAGTCTCTGATAAACTCTGGAATCCCTTACAGCTTGATATTTCCTTACAAAAACTTCTCCTTGATTCTGCTGCTAAAACTATATCCAAAGTCTTCTCTCTCTACAATAAGCAAAAACTAAAAATTACTACAGGTACTATTCTTGTCCTTCATCCTTTTGGCGATGACCTCTCTCCAAACTTCCATGTCCATGCCATTACTACTACAGGAGGCCTTTCAAAAAATAATTCTTGGGTCAATACTGACTTCATTCCCTATGATGCCTTCCGTAAAATCTGGCAGTATGAAATCTTAACTGCTTTAAGAAAACAACGCCCTGACCTCACACATGTCATCGATTGCTGCTTTAAATCTAACTCCAATGGCTTCCTCGTATTTTGTGTCAGAAAAATCCATCCTAACAAACGCTCTCTCTTAAAATACCTCTCAAGATACGTCAGGCACCCTGCTATCTCTAACCGTAGAATTATTGCCTATAACGGCACTCATGTCACCTTCTCTTATGAAAAATATGGCAAAAAATCCTATAAAACTATACCTAAATTCGACTTTATCCTCGCTGTCCTACAACATATCACCCCTAAACACTTCAAAGTCATAAGACGATTGGGCCTTTATTCCAGACGCTCTAAAACCAAATACAATATTGCTTCGGAGTTATTACAACCTCCCTCATCTAATAATATATCTGCATCTACTTTCAACTGGCGTAGAAACAAAATGAATTTCTCTGGCTCTGATCCTATCAAATGTGAACGCTGTAATCACCAAATGGAACTCTTAAGTATTACATACCCAACTAAAACCGGCTACAAAACTGTAGGTGGTTTCCATTGGATAATAAGAGAAGGAGGCTTAAACTATGTTCAACATCTTCAACCTCCTCAAAAACATATTTTCAAAGAACAAAAAAGGTGCTCTATACATATGTCAAAACTGTAAGGCTACAGAGATTATTCCTTACAGAGTCCTAGAAGAATTTGACCATATCAATCCTGAACAGCTCCTTTACGGCCCTCACACCTTCCGGTGTGAGAAATGCAACTCTGGTATTATGCATCCTGAACACTATGAAGCCATGGTTATGGGTGCAGGGCTATATGACGGCCTAAATTACACCATCAAAACAACCACTCCTGCTCCCTATGCTCCAAAATCTAACAAAAAGCACAAAAA
>CAKKRB010000108.1 GCA_919902485.1 Omnitrophica bacterium GWA2_41_15
CGCTTTGTTATATAGAGGCTAAGGTTATAAATCAGTTTGATTGCGGCACGCATACTATTTTTCTTGGCCAGATGACAGATTCCAGGATATTAAAGACAGGGAAGCCGATGACGTATGATTATTATCATCAGGTAAAGCGCGGCACAACTCCTGAAGCAGCGCCTACTTTTATTAGAAAAGAAGAATCTGTTCAACTCAGGGGAGGAGCTATGCAAAAATATAGATGTACGGTATGTGGTTATATATATGACCCGGCTATGGGCGATCCTGACGGGGGCATACAGCCCGGGACTGCATTTGAAGATATACCTGATTCATGGGTGTGCCCTGTGTGCGGGGCAAAAAAGATAGATTTTATTAAAACCGCGTAGGTGGCCGAAGGCCTCCTACGCGGTTGGGAAGGCAATATGAAAGCTTTAGAAATAAAAAAAGGCATATACTGGGTCGGTGCTATTGACTGGGACCTGAGAAATTTTCACGGTTATTCCACTGAACTTGGCTCTACATATAATGCGTATTTAATTGTAGACCGAAAAATAGTACTTGTGGATACAGTTAAGCATTATATGTTTAACGAAATGCTGGAACGGATAAAGGGCGTAATAGACCCTTCTAGGATAGATTATATTATTTCGAACCATACCGAAATGGATCATTCAGGAAGCATTCTGGATATGATGGATATTGCAAAAAATGCTGTTGTTGTATGTTCTCCTAATGGAGAAAAAGGCCTGAAAAAACATTTTAAAAAAGACCTGAAGTTCAGGATTGTCAATACAGGCGATTCTATTAATATAGGTAAGAGGAGCCTGAATTTTGTCTTAATGCAGATGGTGCATTGGCCTGATTCAATGGCTACTTATGTGCCGGAAGATAAGATTATTTTACCGAACGATGCATTCGGCCAGCATATTGCTTCTAGTGAAAGGTTTGAAGATGAATTTGGATGGGACAGGGCAAAGAATGAAGCTGCGAAGTATTATGCAAATATTGTCCTGCCTTACGGCGCCCAGGTTAATAAGGCCCTGGAGGCTGTTTCAGGCCTGGATATAGACATGATCGCGCCCAGCCACGGCCTTATGTGGAGGAGCCGCATTAAGGATATAACAGCGCTTTATAAAAAATGGGCTAATAACGAGTGCGAAAAGAAAGCTGTGGTTGTGTATGACACGATGTGGCATAGCACTGAAAAAATGGCTTATGCGATAAAGGATGTCTTTGAAGATAAAAATATACCCTGCGAAATAAAAAATTTACAGTCAAGCCATATATCAGATATAATGACCTCTGTGCTGGAGGCGAAATACATATGCGTCGGGTCATCTACATTGAATAATGGCATGCTTCCTACAGTATCGGCGTTCCTCACTTATATGAAAGGCCTTGCCCCAAAGAATAGGATCGGCATTGCATTTGGGTCTTATGGATGGGGAGGCCAGAGCATAAACGATATAGAAAATATTCTGGAGCAAGCTAAATTTGAATTGCTGGTTAAAGGATTAAAGATACAATGGGTACCGGACGAGACAGAGTTGGCAGCGCTAAAGGAGAAGATAAGTAGCGTTATAAGGTAGAGGAATCAATAAAAAACCGCGTAGTAGATTGCCTGCATATCCAGCTGCGTCGGCTGCCGTAGGCAGCCG
>CAKKRB010000109.1:0-5733 GCA_919902485.1 Omnitrophica bacterium GWA2_41_15
AAAAAGGCAGTGCCTGTAATAAATGAGAACGATACTGTCTCTGTGGATGAGATAAAATTCGGAGACAATGACAAGCTTTCCGCCCTTGTGGCAAGCATGGCGTCAGCGGATTTATTGATAATGCTTACAGACGTTGATGGCTTGTATATAGACGACAAAAGAACAGTAGCCAGCGTTGTGCAGGAGATAAATACAGGCATAGAGAGATTGGCGGCCGGCACTGACAAAGAATGTTCTCTCGGAGGTATGAAGACAAAACTGGATGCGGCAAAAATAGCCGTTAAATCAGGCATAGACTGCATTATAGCCAATGGCAGGGAAAAGAATGTGCTTTTGAAAATTTTGAAAGGGGAAAAAACAGGGACGCTTTTTCAAGCCCATAAGGCCAAGATAACAGGCAGGGTTTTTTACGAAGAGGCTATAAATCGGATAGTTCTATAGAAGCAATGTATATATGACACTCAAAGATAAAATTATCAAAAAGTTAAAAGATGCTAAAGAGGCGTCGCTTGCGCTTGCCAATGTTTCCAGCGGACAGAAGAATAAAGCGCTTTCGGGAATGGCGCAGTCGCTTTTAAAGAATACTGAATATCTTTTGTCGGAAAACGCAAAAGATGTTTCTCTTGCAAATGAAATTGGCCTTTCTGATGCTATGATAGACAGGCTCACGCTTACTGAAAAGCGCATAAAAGAAATGGCAGAGTCAATAAAACAGGTAGCAGGCTTAAAAGACCCTGTCGGTAAAATTCTCAAGCAGTGGAAAAGGCCGAACGGACTTGTTATAAAAAAAGTAGCTGTTCCTATGGGCGTTATCGGGATCATATATGAATCAAGGCCGGATGTGACAAGCGATTGCGCGTCTCTTTGCCTAAAGTCAGGCAACGCATGCATTTTGAGAGGCGGAAGCGAGGCTATAAATTCAAATCTGGCTATTCATAAGACAATCACAAAGGACCTTAAAAAATTCGGGATACCAGAAGCAGCTGTAACAATGATTGATGTAGCTGACAGGTCAGCGGTAAAGAGCTTATTAAAACAGGACAGCCTCATAGATGTGGTAATCCCCAGAGGCGGAGAAAGCCTGATTAGATATGTTGCAGAGAATTCTCTGATCCCTGTGATAAAGCACTATAAAGGCGTATGCCACTTATATGTAGATAAATACGCTGATTTAAAAATGGCCCTGGATATCATGCTTAATGCAAAGGTTCAGCGGCCGGGTGTATGCAATGCCATAGAAAAGATGCTGGTCCACAAAGATATAGCTGTAAAATTTCTGCCTGAGGCGGCCAGGCTGCTGGATGACGCAGGCGTGGAACTCAGGGGATGCGATAAAACCTTAAAGTTCCTTCGCGGAATCAACCCTTCGACTACGCTCAGGGTTGATGCTGAGCGAAGTCGAAGCATCAAAAAGGCCGCGGAAAAAGACTGGTATGAAGAATACCTGGATTTGATCCTGGCGATTAAAGTTGTAAATAATGCGGACGAGGCAATAAACCATATAAACAAATACGGCTCCAGGCATTCAGACGCGATTGTCACCAAAAACAAAAAGACAGCCGGGAAATTTTTACAAGAGGTGGATTCTGCGTGCGTCTATCATAACGCATCCACTAGATTTACAGACGGGTATCAGTTTGGCATGGGCGCTGAGATAGGCATAAGCACTGGCAAGATCCATGCCCGCGGCCCAATGGCGCTTGAAGAACTTTGCACATATAAATATATTATCCTTGGCTCCGGCCAGACCCGCCCTTAATTCACAAAACAAGTCATACTCGTTTTGTGAATTAACGGAAGCAAACCAGGAGATAATGAAGCATATTGATCTCGGGATTAGTGAATACAGGGAGGCATACAGGATACAGCGCGAGTTTGTAGATAAGGTAGCGAATGGCGAATCAGATAATATATTAATTATTACAGAGCATAAGAGCGTTATTACAATAGGCAGAAAAGGTTCGGCCGATCACATATTTAAAACCGAAGACATAGAGGTTTTAAATATTGACAGAGGCGGGGATGTAACGTATCACGGCCCTGGCCAGTTAGTAGCTTATCCGATCTTTAAATTAGAAAACGAAGCAAAAGATATACATAATTTTTTGAAATTCCTTGAAGATGTCGGCATAAATTTTTTAAGCAGGTACGGGATCGCGGCGCAAAGGAATCCTGGGTTCAGGGGTATCTGGGTTAAAGACGCTAAAATCGGGTCAATAGGCATAGGCGTAAAGAAATGGGTCACATACCACGGCATGGCAATAAATATAAACCCGGATCTCAGGCCCTTTTCATTTATAAAGCCATGCGGTATTGAAGGGGTAAAAATAACTTCGCTGGAAAATTTGTCGAACGAAAAAATAGATATAAATGACGCAAAGCATAAGCTCAAAGACTCATTTGAAGAGATTTCCTTATTGGCTGAGACAATCTGTAAGAGATGATCAATGCTTGAGGGAGACAAAAGAGGTCATCGCCGAGCTTAAGCTTAATACCGTATGCCAGAGCAGCCGCTGCCCGAATATTTATGATTGTTTTTCAGGCAGGAGATGCACGTTTTTAATACTTGGGAGATATTGCACAAGGCATTGCAGGTTTTGCGCTGTAGAAAAAAATAAAGTAATGCTGGAAGATCCTGATAGAAAAGAACTGTTCAGAATAAGAGATGCGGTAGATAGACTCGGAATTAAAAATCCGGTAGTCACTTCTGTTACAAGAGATGACCTTGAGGATGGGGGCGCAGCGCATTTTGCGGATTGTGTAAATATTTTAAGGGAATCCTGTAGCGTATTAAAAATAGAGGTTCTGATTCCTGATTTTTTAGGCAGAAAAAAATCAATCGAGAAAGTTGTTTCAGCGAAACCTGACATATTTTCGCATAATTTAGAAACAGCGCCGAGGCTTTATAAAAAAGTCAGGCAGGAAGCGGATTATAACCGTTCTTTGCAAGTGCTTAAATATGCCAAGGAGTCAGATAAGACAATAATTACAAAGAGCGGCATTATGGTTGGCATAGGAGAATCGCGTGAAGAAATTTACCAGGTGATGAAGGATTTAAGAAAGGCGGATTGCGATATTATTACCATAGGCCAGTATTTAAAGCCAGGGCCTGATTGCCTGGACGTAGAAGAATTTTTGGAACCAGAGGAATTTGATAAATTTTCAAAATGGGCAGAGGATCTGGGATTTAAAAGATATTATTGCGGCCCGCTTATAAGAAGTTCGTATGAAACCCTAAAGGGTTAATTCCATCATGCTGGAACCCAGCCTTTAGGCTGTACATGGGAGGTATTATGCCAGAATTAAAATTACCGGAACTTGCAGAAGGTGTCAACGAGGCAGTGGTGAGTTTCTGGCATTTTAAAGAAGGCGATACTATTAAAGAAGGCGACGAGATAGTTGAAATGGCTACTGATAAAGCAGCGTTCAACGTGCCGTGCAAATTTTCAGGTATTTTAAAAAAGATAGTAGCGCAGGAAGGGGATACGGTTAAAGTCGGCCAGATTTTGGCTATCATAGAATAGTGAAAATTACCTAATTCCGTTCAGCGATCGGAACAATTAATTGTTCCGATCGCTGAACGGAATGATACGCATGGAGGGAAGCATGAAAGAGATATTGGAGATTCTGGAAAAAGACGCTCGGACAACGCCTGAAGAAATAGCAAGGATGCTGAGAAAAAGCGTAGCTATGGTAAAAAAGGCGATTAAAAAATATGAAAAGGAAGGCGTTATAGTTAAATATAAAACAATAACCAACAGGGATATATTGAAGGACGATGGCCAGAAGGTACGCGCCCTTATAGAAGTAAGGGTTACCCCGCAGAGGGGCCATGGTTTTGACCATATAGCTGAGAGGATATACAGGTTTCCAGAGGTCAAGAGCTGCTATCTGCTGTCAGGGTCATATGACCTGCTGCTTGTTGTAGAGGGCGGGGATATACAAGAGGTAAGCAGTTTTGTATCAGAAAGGCTCGCTACAATAGATAATGTGAACAGCACTGTGACGCATTTTATTCTGAAAAGATATAAAGCGGACGGGGATATACTGAAGCGCATAGAGCGTAATAACCGCATAGCAATATCGTTTTAGGTGGAGGGTGGAGGGTGAATGGTGAACAGATGAAAATTTCTAAAGTAGTTGAAAAAATGAAACCATCAGGCATCAGGGAATTCTTTGACCTTGTTATAGGCATGAAGGACGTGATTTCTCTTGGCGTGGGAGAGCCGGATTTTGTCACGCCCTGGAATATCTGCGAGTCAGCGATATTTTCCCTTGAAAAAGGCTATACATCCTATACTTCTAATAGAGGATTATACGAATTAAGATCTGCAATATCAAAATATCTTAAAAACAAACACTCTCTTTCGTATAGCCCTGATCATAATATGCTGATAACTACAGGCGTAAGCGAGGCAGTAGACCTTGTTTTAAGGGCTATTCTGAACCGCGGTGACAAAATACTTGTTCCTGACCCGTCTTATGTGTCGTATGAGCCTGTAAGCGAATTAGCAGGAGGCAGAGTTGTATTAATGAAGACGAGCGGAAGGGATAATTTTAAATTAACGCCCGGGATTTTAAAAAAATATATATCCAGGGGTATAAAGGCAGTTATCCTGAATTATCCTGCAAATCCTACGGGAGTTTCCTATACAAGAAAAGAGCTCCTGGCGCTTTCAAAGGTTTTTATAGACCACGATTTAATTGTAATAAGCGATGAAATATACGACGAGCTTACATATGATTTTTCGCATACGCCGATTGCAACCCTGTCCGGCATGAAGCAGAGAACTGTATATTTAAACGGTTTCTCAAAGGCATTTGCAATGACAGGCTGGAGGATAGGTTATGCATGTGGGCCTGAAGAGATAATAAGCGCAATGACAAAGATTCATCAATACACAATGCTGTGCGCTCCCATAATGGGCCAGTTAGGCGCAATAGAAGCGCTCAGGGGTTCTGCAAACTCTGTCCTGGAAATGAAAAGGGAATATAAAAGGCGCAGAGAATTTATTGTCTCAAGACTTAATGAAATAGGGCTGGAGTGTCGTATGCCAGAAGGCACTTTTTATGTTTTTCCGTCTATTAAAAATACAGGAATGGGTTCCGTAGATTTTGCAAAAAAATTATTGCATAAAGAAAAAGTTGCAGTTGTACCCGGAACCGCATTTGGTTCGCAGGGAGAAGGCTACATAAGGATAGCTTATGCCTCCAGCATGGATAATCTTAAGGAAGCGATGCAGCGCATAGAACATTTCTTAAAATAAACCTCTTCCGTTCGGCGATCGGAACCACTTTCCGATCGCCGAACGGAAGATTAGCAGCCAATGTCTAATAAAAAAGTACTTTTGATGTACATAACCTCAAACTCAGGCCATTACCGCGCCAGCCTTGCGATAGAAAGCGCTTTGAAGACGCTTTCCCCGGACATAACCACTATGAACATCAATGGTTTTGCCTATACGAATCCTTTCTTTGAAAAACTTATCAACAGGACGTACATGAGCGTTATAAGGAATAAACCCGAGGTATGGGAATATCTTTATGACAATCCCAAGGTGCTTAAGAGCGTGCAGGGTTTGAGGGACGCTATTCACAGGTCTAATTCTAAAAAATTAAAGGTTTTAATTCAAGACGAATTCAAACCTGACGCGGTTGTATGCACCCAGGCGTTTCCCTGCGGCATGGTGGCGGATTATAAAAAATATCTCGGATTAGACCTTCCGCTTTTTG
>CAKKRB010000109.1:5833-9176 GCA_919902485.1 Omnitrophica bacterium GWA2_41_15
TGCGGCATGGTGGCGGATTATAAAAAATATCTCGGATTAGACCTTCCGCTTTTTGGAGTCCTGACTGACCACGCGCCTCATTCATATTGGATATTTGATAATGTGGATTATTATATTGTGCCGTCTGAAGCAAGCAGGAATCATTTTATCAGAAATGGCGTGGAAGACGCCAGGATAAGGGTTTTTGGAATACCTATTGACCCGCGATTTAACGACAGACGCGAAAAAGAAGATATATGCAGAAAATTGGGGCTCGATAGCCGCAAGCGCACTGTCCTTATAATGGGAGGAAGCCAGGGGCTTGGCCCTGTTGAAAAAATGGCGGATGCGCTGGAACGCATAGCCCTTGATTTTCAAATCCTGGCAGTTTGCGGCATTAATAAACGGCTTCAAAAGACATTGGCGAAAAAGGGAAAAAGATATAAGAAAAAAATGCTGGTTTTCAGCCTTACGGAAAACGTGGATGAATTAATGGAGATTTCGGACATTATTATTACAAAACCGGGCGGCTTGACAACGTCAGAGGCGTTGGCAAAAAACCTGCCTATGATTATAATCCATCCAATACCAGGCCAGGAGACGAAAAATACAGATTTTCTTTTGCAGCAGGGCGTGGCTCTCAGGGCGGAAGACTGGGAGGACGTCAGTGTGCTTGTGCAGGAACTTTTTTCGAACAGCGTAAAGCTTCAGGAGATGCGCAGAAAAGCGGATATTATAAAAAAATCTAATTCAGCAATGGATATTGCGCAGCTTATTTTGCACGCGATTAAATAGAACATGATTTTTTATATTTTATACAGAATAGGTTATTTACTGGCAAACATTTTACCTCTGAAACTCGCCTATAGCCTTTCGAAAAGGATTTCAGACCTGCAATATGTTTTTGCCATGAAAGACAGGGAAGCAGTTGCCCTGAACCTGAGCATTATAACCAAAAAAGACATAAAGGAATGCCGAAAGATTGCCAGGAAGGTTTTCAGGAACTTCGGGCTGTATCTGGTGGATTTTTTCAGGATGCCGAACATGAGCGACGTCGATATAAAGAAAAGGGTCAAAGTAGAGGGCATTGAAAACATAGAAGGTGTTTTAAAACAGGGCCGAGGCGGCATTATCCTGACGTGCCATATAGGGAACTGGGAGATGGGAGGGGTTGTTATGGCCATGCTTGGATACGACATGAGCGTTGTTGCCCTGACGCATAAGCACAAAGATATAAATGACTTTTTCGTAAAACAACGCGAAAAAAAAGGCCTCAAGGTAATACCTATAACCCATATTATGAAACGCTGCGTATCAGCCTTGCGGAGAAATGGCCTTCTGGCGCTTGCTGGAGACAGGGATTTTACCAATAACGGGATAGTGATGGATTTTTTTGGCATGCCTGCCAGTATTCCGAAAGGCCCGGCCATGTTTGCCCTGAAAACAGGGTCGCCTATAATCCCTGGGTTTTTTGTCAGGAGAGATTCTTTTAATTACAGCCTTATATTCGACCGGCCTATAGATTTGAAAGAAACTCCTGGGATGGATAAAGATGAAATCATGAAAGAGGCAAATAAAAAATTTGTAGCCAGCATGGAAAAATATATAAGGCAGTATCCTGATCAATGGCTTATATTCAGGAAATTCTGGGAGACGCCTGTTGACGCGTTGGTAGTATGAACGAAAACATTTTTATCGTAATTTCCGCATATAATGAAGGCAAGACTATAGGGCCTTTAGTCAGTTCTCTGGACAAAAAAGGCTTCAGGGTGGTTGTGGTTGACGACGCTTCCAGGGATAACACCATTATAGAGGCCAATAAATACGGCGCGGAAATAATCGCCAATGCAAAAAATGCAGGTAAAGGACGCTGCCTGCGCCAGGGCCTGGAGCAGGCTTTGCAGAACAACTGCGAAGCGGTTATTACAATGGACGGTGACGGCCAGCATAGTCTTCGCGATATAGATAAATTTATCGAAGAGTATAAAAAATCAGGCGCAGACCTTATTTTAGGAAACAGGTTTCATGATACAAAAAAAATGCCTTTTATAAGACGGTGCACCAATGTGTTCATGTCTTTTATAATATCGCTTATTATCACTGAAAAAATAGATGACTCGCAGTGCGGATACAGGCTTATATCCAGGAAAGGCATAGAGAAAATGAAACTGAATACTGTGAAATACGAGATCGAGTCAGAAATGATCCTGGAAGCAAAGCGAAGGGGGCTTAAGATATCTTCTGTGAACATAGATTCTATTTATAGGGGCGAGTCCAGCAGGATAAACCCGTTTTTAGACACCGGCAGGTTTATAAAGTTTATTATAAATGAATATACCCGAAAATGATCTCAGCGATATGCGGCGCAAGATGGTTATTGATCAATTATCAGGCCGCGATATCAAAGACAGTAAGGTCCTGGATGTTTTTGAAAAAGTCCCCCGCCACAGGTTTATAGACAAGAAGTTTCGCAAAGACGCCTACGCTGATTATCCTCTGCCGATAGATAACGGACAGACTATATCCCAGCCTTACATGGTAGCGCTCATGGTTCAGCTTCTTGATATTAAAAACACAGACAGGGTCCTTGAAATAGGCACAGGCTCAGGTTACGAAACAGCAATACTTGCTGAACTTGCAAAAGAAGTTTTTTCAGTGGAACGATTTAAGAATTTGACAGAAAATGCAGGCAGTGTTTTAAAAGAAATAGGCTATGGCAATATCAGGCTTAAGACAGGCGATGGTACAATTGGGTGGGGCGAATTTGCACCTTTTGATAAAATTGTTGTGACGGCAGCAGGAGAAACCGTGCCTGAGCTGCTTATGGAACAGCTGAATTCTCCAGGGAAACTGGTGATGCCTGTTGGTTCGAAATTCAACCAGAGGCTTTTACTTTTAGAGAAGACAGCCAAAGGGGATGTCGTAGAAAAAAATATATGCAGCTGTACATTTGTGCCATTGATCGGCAGATATGGTTGGGAGGCAGGCGGTGCAGGAAAAGATATTTGATTTTTTAATGTCATTTGGGCTATCTCCCAAGGTAATGATAGCATTGCTTGGAGCGCTGCCTGTTACGGAGTTAAGGGCATCCATCCCTGTAGGCATATTAATATTAAAGCAGAGCGTTAAGGCCACGTTTTTCTTTTCAGTGTTGGGGAACATACTACCTATAGCGCCAATATATTTTTTGTTAGACCCTGTGTCGAAAAGGCTCAGCAAAACCAGGTATATGCGCAGATTTTTTGAATGGATTTTTAAAAGGGCGAAGGCCCACGCGGATATAGTGGAAAAGTACGAGGCCGTAGGCCTTATGCTTTTTGTTGCAGTGCCTTTGCCGGGCACAGGCGCGTGGACAGGCGCCATA
>CAKKRB010000110.1 GCA_919902485.1 Omnitrophica bacterium GWA2_41_15
ATCCACATCGGGCCTTCAAACCACCAGTGGCCGAATAATTCCGCGTCATAAGGAGAGACAATTATCGGCTTTCTATCCATATGATAGGAAATGTGCTCTATCTGTTTTTCGCGGTTAAACATGAAATTACCAGCGTGCATTGCTGCTTTTTCCTTTGCCCATTCAGGCATATAAGGTTCTTTGTAATCCGTATTACCCGTAATCCTCCAGTATTTCAGGCCTGTATTTATCCTGAAGCCTATAGGATGAATATAAGGTTTTATATACTCGTATTCCAGCTCATGCCCTATATCCCTGTAATATTCCCTGTAATCAGGGTCTCCTGGGTAGCCTTCTTTGGAGCTCCACACCTGTTTTGAGGATTCCCAGTCTCTGCCAAACGCTGCAACGCCTGAAGGGCAATATAAAGGCGCGTATACGCTATACCTTGGCTCTGGATCTGCGTTTATAATGCCATGAGAGTCTACAAAGAAATACTTTATGCCTGCTTCTGCCAGTATATTGTCAATGCCAGGGACATAACCGCACTCAGGCAGCCAGAATCCCGCAGGATCCCTGCCGAATGTTTTTCTATAATGGTCAACCCCGACTTTTACCTGGGCTTCAGCGTCGCTGGGATTAACGCTCAGGATTGGCAGGAAACCATGCGTGGCGCAGGACGCAAGTATTTCAACATGTCCCAGGTCTTGGAATTTTTTAAAAGCGCTTACCATGTCCTTTTTATACCTATCAACAAATATCTCCCTGGCATCCACAAATCTTCTGTAATACATAAGCGCAAGGCTGTGAAATTTCGGGTCGAAGCCAGTGCGCTGCACCTCTTTATCAGCAAGCTCTATAAGTTTATTAATATGGCGTATGTACCGATTCTGCAGAAGCTCGTCCTGCAGCATTGACGCAAGCGTGGGAGTCAAAGACATAGTAATGCGGAATTCAACCTTATCTTCTACAAGTTTTTCAAAAATCTGGATGAGCGGTATGTAGGTTTCAGTAATAGCTTCGTAGAGCCAGTTCTCCTCAAGGAAATTTTCTTCTTCAGGATGCCTGACATATGGAAGATGCGCGTGTAATACTAAACAAAGGTAACCTTTGTGCATAATAAACAGCCCCCATATTCTTCGAGCGGCCATGTAAGCTATACATGCACACAGAGTCGAGAAGTTCTCGACTCGGCCTTCGGCCTCGCTCGAACAATATTGTATGAGTTATTTTGAAACAGTGTTGCGCTCTACTGCAGTAGTTATCTTTCTTGTTTCTACTTTATCATTAGAAGTCGCTGTAAATGGCAAATTTATTTTCCCGTCAGGCAATGCAAAACGCATGCTGAATGTCCCGTCAGGCCTGAGGTTTACTTTTTTATCCCCCAGTTTTACCTCTGCATCAGGCTCTGTGCGGCCGTATACAATTAATTCCGCGCCTATCTCAAAAAAGAACTGGCGTTTTTTCAAAGGCTGAACAAATTCGCTTGCGCCGCCCTGAAGGTTCTCGCTTCCTCCCAGATAAGCAAATTCAGAAGCGCCGATCATGACCTTCCTTCCAAATTTTGTTCCATGCAGCCTCTTGAAATAAAGCAGGTCCTGCCATTCCCTGCCTGACATCTTTGAATACCTATATCTGTAAAGCCTTTTTCTGGAAATACGGGAAAACATTATCTCTCTTAATAAAGGCGACAACCTGCTGTAATACGCCATGAGGTCTGCTTCAGTAAGATAGATCTTTCTTTTTTTAGTTATTGCAGAATAGCTGAATCTGCCTGCTGTGTCATATTGAACAGCGCATTTACCTCTACTGGGTGTAGGGGACGGTCGCGACCGTCCCCTACCTGCCTCTTCAGCAGCAATCTCCTGGCTGAGATCCATCCATATCTCTTCGAATCTATTGGATGAACTCGACCTTGGGGTATGGACAAAATTAGATCTTGCCATTGGAAAAAATCTTCCTGAGTTATGGACTATGCCTATTTCCCCGACATAAGATACGTTATCATTCCATAAACTTATATACCAATTAGTAGAATAACGGCCCACTTCTATATCAAACCAATGATTGGCATTAGATCCGTTAAAATCCCTGCATGTAACATCATACATGCGCACCACAAATCTGGTCTCATCCAGGCTTCCGCCTAACTTGCGCCTGACATCTTCTACAGAGCTGTCTGCTATTTCCCAGTATGCGTATATCCAGAACGGGTCTTTCGCTATCAAGGTAATCCTGGAAGCGCTGCCATAGGAAGGAAGCTCGTATTCATTTATTGTTATAGGGATTGATTTTACTTTTTGCTCCTGAATAGACTCAGGCTTAATTATAGTTCTTTTTTTCTGAATAAGTGGTTTTCTTACCGCATCTCTGACAATAGCCTCTCGCCCGTCTTTATAGACGCGCTCTATTGGTTTTCTTTTTTTGAGTTTTAGTTTTTTACCTGGCATATACGTCCAAAACCTGGTCAGCAACCACATCCCAGGAAAAAGCTGTTTCAACCGCGATCCTGCCGTTACGGCCCATCCACCTTGCGTGGTCAAAATCCGAAAATACAGTGCCGATGCCCCATGCTATTGATTCAGCGTTCGGATAAACCTTTAACCCTGTTATATCATGCCATATTATTTCGCCTGGCCCGCCGTTTGAAGTAGCAACTACTGGCTTCCCAGCGCTCCACGCCTCTAACAAGACTATTCCAAAAGGCTCATTCCTTGAAGGCATGCACACAACATCAGCTGCTTTATAAAGATCAGAGAGTTGCCAGCCATTGCTGAAACCTATGAACCTTGTCGCGTGATGCACGCCGATCTGTTTAGCCCTGTCTTCCACTCCCCACCGCATTTCCCCGTCGCCCACAAAAACAAATTTTGCGTTTTCATAATATTTAAGGATGCTCGGGATAGCCTCTATCAGGAGATCCGGGCCTTTTTGATAAACAATCCTTCCCACGAAAAGCACCATTGGATCCATGGGCCCTATTCCATAATAACGCCGGACAGCCGCAGGATCTATCCAGCCGTCAAAATTCCTGTAATTTACCCCGTTGTACACCACATCTACTTTCCAGTCAGGGACATTATACATCCACTGGATTTCGCCTCTGAGCGCATTTGATACGCTGATCACGTGGTCAGCGCAATATGTGCCGTGCCTTTCATGGTCCCTGATCCTTGCGGAATTTCCATTATGAAAATTATTGCCGCATCTGCCGTATTCTGTGGAATGGATTGTAAGAACAGCCTTTGAAGGCCTGACCTGTTTTATCCAGACAAGCGCGTTTGAGGTAAGCCAGTCATGGCTGTGAATCACGTCAAACAGGCCTGTTACGTTCTCTGTCCGGAAAAATGTATCCACAAAAGAGCGGCACATGTTATTGACTTCTTCTATAAAATCCTGATTCTGGTCAAACGGGCACCTGTGGTAATGAACGCCGTAAATGCGCTCATACCATGGCTGGTTAGGATCTCCCATGCGCGTAAATACATGCACCTCATTGCCTTTACGCTCAAGAGCAGATGCAAGTTCGCTGACGTGCACCCCTACCCCGCCAACGCATATTGAATGCATGGATTCCCAGGAAAATATCGCTATTC
>CAKKRB010000111.1 GCA_919902485.1 Omnitrophica bacterium GWA2_41_15
TAAATGATTACCTGAAAAATCCTGTCGCGGATTTAAATATCACATCAAAAGAAATAAATACGCCTGGCATAGGCAGGGTGAATAATCTTTTCAGCAGCTTAAAAATAACAAAAGATGAACTGGTTATTAATAATATGGATTTTTTCCTGAATAATTTCCCAGTCGGGATAAAATGTAAAATTTCTGAATTGTCGGAGAGTCCTCCGACAATTCAATTTAATCTTATGTCATATCCAGGGCAGACTGCGTCCAGAAGGATGCTTAATCCTTTAAACTTCAGCCTTAATTTTTTAGGAACAGGCCAAAAAAATTCCATAAAAGGCGAAATGACAGCTGAGATACATAAGGCGGAATCTATTAATCCCAGGAAAACCTTCTATGCCAGGATGGCGGTAAATGATTTATCATGCGTTTTTTCAAACAAGGTATTATCTGTATTGGCGAAAAGCATCAACTGCGAAACAGACGCATTGGGTAGAAAAATCAGCTTAAAGATATCTGATTTCTGGGCGCTGTTGTACGCGGGTAAAAAAAGAATTTATTTAAGCCGCCTGAATTTATCAATGTATGAAGGCATCATGAGAGGAAATGGCTATCTGGATTTCCATGAAGCCTTGCCAAAACTGCTGTTGGATTTTAAAATCTATAAACTGGATATAGCTGAACTTGCAAAAGCGCAGAATTTGAATTATGATTTAAAAGGCGCGTTGGATTTCAAAGGAGTTTTTAATAACAAGACAAACCCATGTTTATCCGGAAGGTTGAATATCTCGGACGGGTATTTAAAAAATATAAAACTGCTTGGCACGGTCTCTGATTTCTTAAGCGTACCGTCTCTTAAAAACACGTATTTTGAAGACCTTTCTTCCATGGTTGAATTTTCATGGATAAATAAGGATGTTTTGTTTGATAAGTTTATCGTTACCGGAAATGATATGCTTCTAAAAGGAGACATAAAACTAAAGACCACAAAAAAGATGAACGGCAATATATCAGTAAGGCTTCCTACAGCGCTTCTTAAGGAGTCTTTCAAGCTTAGATTATTGTTTATGCTGATAGGTGAAAAGCTTCCATATCAGGATTTTGAATTTGAGATAGGCGGTTTTGTGAATTCTCCGCAGATAAAATGGCTTTCCACCAGGTTCAGGGAAAATATTACGAAATATTTGACAGAAGGCGGTAAAATCGCTCTTGAAAAATCCCTTGAGCAGGCTATAGAACAGCTTACAAGATGACTCTTATGAAAAAAGTATATGATGTTATAGTTGTTGGCGCAGGGCATGCGGGTATAGAGGCGAGCCTAGCTGCAGCCAGGATGGGTTGTAAGACCCTGCTTATCACCATGGATATTGATAAGATAGGTTACATGTCCTGTAATCCTGCTATAGGCGGTATTGGCAAAGGCCAGCTTGTAAAAGAAATTGACGCTCTGGGCGGAGAGATGGCAAAAGCAGCTGATGCATGCGCTATACAATTTCGTATGTTAAATAGAAGCAAAGGCCCAGCTGTCTGGTCATCAAGGGCTCAGATAGACAGGGCAATGTACTTAAAATACATGCAGGCTGTTATTAAAAAAACCAGGAATCTGGATTTACTGGAAGGAGCTGTGTCAGAAATAATAACCAGCGGCAAGGCTGCAAAAGGCGTTAAGCTTACCACAGGCGTTTTAGTAAAGTCTAAAACAATAATTCTTGCGCCAGGGACTTTTTTGAATGGGCTTATCCATATAGGCCTTACTCACATGCCAGGCGGCAGGTTAGGTGATCCGCCTTCTCTAGGCCTTTCAGAGAATTTAAAGTCATTTGGATTCCATGTATCAAGGCTGAAAACAGGCACTACTGCAAGATTAGACGGAAAAACCATAAAGTTTTCCAAATTAAAAAAACAACTAGGCGATGATTCAATGGCTCCATTCTCGTTTTCTACGAAAAAAATACACAGAAAGCAAATGCCATGTTACATAGCTCACACAAACGAAAAAACACACGAGATTATTCGCAATAATCTTAATCGTTCCCCTCTTTATACCGGAAAGATTCAGTCCACTGGCGTCAGATATTGCCCTTCTATTGAAGATAAGATCGCGAGGTTCAGCGATAGAGACGCTCATCAGATATTTCTAGAGCCGGAAGGCCTTACTACAAACCAGTATTATCCGAATGGGATTTCTACGAGTTTGCCAGCAGATGTTCAGCTGAAAATGGTTAGAAGTATATGCGGCCTTGAAAAAGCCGAGATACTTGTGCCTGGATACGGTATCGAATATGACTTTATAGATCCTACACAGCTTAAACCTACTCTTGAGACAAAATTGATAGAAAACCTTTATCATGCAGGCCAGATCAACGGGACTACGGGATATGAAGAGGCAGCAGCCCAGGGTTTAATGGCAGGCGTGAACGCCGGCCTTAAAGCAAAAGGAAAAGAGCCCTTGATATTAGACCGTTCTGAAAGCTATATAGGCGTTTTAATAGATGATCTTGTTACAAAAGGCACTAATGAGCCTTACAGGATGTTTACTTCCAGGGTGGAATACAGGCTTCTTCTGAGAGAGGATAATGCTGACCAGCGTCTGATGGAGACAGGCCATAAAAAATTAGGCTTAACAGGGGGAAAGCAGTATAAAAAAATGCTTTCCAAAAAATATAACATAAGTAAAGCCCTGGAAAAGATGGCCAGGATAAAAATTTATCCAAACGCCGGCATAAATAAGAAACTAAAGAAACTGAAAATTACTCCTATAAGCAATGTGGTAAGCCTGATAGACCTTCTTAAGAGGCCGGAGGTTAATTTTAATATGCTGGGAAAAATCAATAAAGATGGTAAAATATCTCTTTCCGAAGAAGAGATAAAAGAGGTGGAGATAGAGGTAAAATATAAAGGTTTCATAGACAGGCAATTGAAAGAAGTCGAGAATTTCAGGAATATAGAACATATAAAAATACCGGAAGGATTTGAACTCAAAAATATTCCCGGGCTTTCAAAAGAAATAATCGAAAAAATTTCCAGGATAAGACCTGTAAATTTAGGCCAGGCATCCAGGATTTCAGGTGTAACGCCTGTGGCTATATCGATATTAATGGTTTATTTAAAGAAACTTCGGAAGTCGCCTATGGCGACTTCCGAAGTTGAGGTAATTTCATAATACACCCCGTAGGTGAGCCAATTGGCTCACCTACGGGGTGGGGGTGGTTAGATATGCAATTAAAAGATGAATTGAAGGATTTTGCTTTTAGTTTAGGCATATCGCTCTTTGGCGCGGCATGCGTGAAGCCTATAAAAAAAGAATTTCTTTTTTCTAATGAAACTTTAAAGGATTTGGATTATACTATATCTCTGGGTTTAAGGCTTTCTGACGGGGTATTAGAGGATATAACGAGTTTCCCTACCAAGATTTACTTTCATCATTATAGACAGGCAAACGCTATATTAGATCAGATCGCTTTTAAGATAAGTAATTTTATTCAGAGTAAAGGGTACAGGGCATTAGCAGTGCCTGCTTCCCAGATAGTTGACTGGGAAAAACAGACTGCCCACCTATCCCATAAAAAAATAGGAGAGCTTGCAGGAATCGGTTTTATAGGGAGAAATAATCTTTTAGTAAATCCTGAAATAGGCTCCAGATTCAGGCTCGTGACAGTACTCACAAATATACCTCTGGAGACTGACAGGAAATTAGAGGCAGATTGCGGTAAATGCAGGTCTTGCATAAGCGTTTGCCCTGCAGCTGCGATAAAAGAAAAAAGAGAGGATTTCGACCACATTAAGTGTTTTGAAAAATTAAAGGAATTCAGGGATAAAAGATACGTGGACCAGTTTATTTGCGGCGTTTGCGTTAAAGCATGCAAGGGTATAAAACCCTAAAGGGTTAATTCCATCATGTTGGAACCCAGCCTTTAGGCTGTTCTAAAAAGTATGAAAAAAGACACAGTTGTAATCTTAGATTTCGGCTCTCAGTATAATCAGCTTATTGCCCGCAGGGTAAGGGAATGCAAAGTTTATTCTGTGCTTATGCCTTACAATACGCCTGTTGAGAAGATAAAGTCATTTAATCCCAGAGCGATAATATTTACAGGCGGGCCAGCCAGCGTTGCAATGAAAGGTTCGCCAAAAGCAGACCCTATGATTTTTAAACTTGGCGTGCCTGTCCTTGGGATTTGTTATGGCATGCAGTTTACAGCTTATGTGTTAGGCGGCAAGGTTAGAAAGAGCAAAAAAAGAGAATACGGTTATGCTGAATTAAGCCTGAACAGGAAAGACAGGTTCTTTAAAGGTTTCCAGAAAAAAGAAAAGGTCTGGATGAGCCATGGCGACAAAGTCCAGGAAATGCCAAAAGGTTTTAAAATATTAGCGCATACTAAAAATAGCCACATAGCCAGCATGGCAGACCCAAAGAGAAAAATATACGGAGTCCAGTTTCACCCTGAAGTTATACACACCCCTAAAGGCATGCAGATTTTTAAAAATTTTCTCTACGATATAGCAGGTCTTAAACCCACATGGACAATGGCATCGTTTATAAAAAATTCTATTGAAGAGATAAGGGCGAAGGTTGGGAAAGAAAAAGTGGTACTTGGATTAAGCGGAGGAGTGGATTCCAGCGTAGCAGCAGTCCTTTTACACAGGGCTATAGGAAACAGGCTTCAATGTATATTTGTGGATAACGGGCTGCTCAGAAAATACGAGAGAGAATATGTAGAAGACGTATTCAAAAAACATTTCCGCGTAAATCTCCATGTAGCTAAATCAGAAAAAAGATTTTTGGAAAGGTTAAAAGGAGTTATCGACCCTGAAAGAAAACGCAAAATAATAGGCAATGAGTTTATCAGGGTATTTGAAGAGGAGTCAAAGAAATTAGGCAGTGTAAAATTTCTCGGCCAGGGCACGCTTTATCCTGATGTGATTGAAAGCGTTTCCGCTAAAGGCGGGCCATCTGCCACTATAAAGACGCATCATAACGTAGGAGGCCTTCCTAAAAAAATGAATCTTAAACTTATAGAGCCGCTGAGAGACCTTTTTAAAGACGAGGTAAGGCTTCTTGGAAAAGAATTAAAACTTCCTGAT
>CAKKRB010000112.1 GCA_919902485.1 Omnitrophica bacterium GWA2_41_15
TGCCGGCAGAAAATCCTTCTCGGTAGTCGCAGGCTTTAGCCTGCGCTACGTTACGTTACGTTACGCAACCTAAAGGTTGCGACTACCAACATTTCACCAATTCTCTCATGTTTTATCTGTATATTTCATGTGTGCCGATGTCGTAGTAAATAACCTCTTCATCCCTGAGAAAGCGAAAAAGCACGCGATACGCATAATTAACAGAATATGACCAAAAACCTGATAATTCGCCTTTTAATTTATGAGTATGGAGCCGCGGGTCAAAAGAGTCCCCGCAAAATAATTCATCTTTTAATCTTGCTAAGGCTTGAATGCCAGCTGGCAGTTTCTGGAAAGACCTGAGAAAGTGCGGTGTATAATGGACAAACTTAACGCGGTTTTGCTGCATATATTTTTAGCGCCTCTCTAAGAGAAGACGCCTTGACAGCTTTTCCTTCTTTATAATCCTTTTCTCCCTGAGCAATAACCTTTAAAGCATGCTTAACTTCTTCGTCATGCTTGATAAGCCTCTCGTATTCATCCTTCGGCACAACCACAAGCTCTTTACCATTGGTTAATCTTTTTGGAATAGTAAATATCGCCTTCATCTCTTTGCCCTCCTTATTTGAATATTATCATATCTATATATAGTTTGCAAGGGAAAACAGAGACGAGCCTCCGGGCCAACGCATCGGAATCCAACCCCAACTCTGGAACCCAGGCTTTAGCCTGTCCAGTAACTGCGTTCTTTATCAGCCTAAAGGCTGAATTCCACGGTGCTGGTCCTCATCAGCCTGAAGGCTGAATTCCACGGTGCGGAACCCAGCCTTTAGGCTGTCTCTCGCAATGAAACCCTAAAGGGTTAATTCCGTAATGGAGCCCACCTGGGCTTCCCCTCGACTTCGCTCGGGATGGTTTGAAGGATGGTGAGCCCCTCGACTTCGCTCAGGATGCTTCGAAGGGTGCTGAGTTTAGTCGAAGCACTTGTCGAACCAAAGCCAGGGGTTCCTTGGGCGGAATACTGAGCGGCCATTGCCAAAATCCCGAACAGATCGGTTTTAGTCCTATGATAGAATTCAAATACCGCAAAGAAGCCTCTATAATAACCGGCGAAGTTTTAAGGCCGGTGGCGGATGTTATTTTGGAATCCGCTAAATTCAAGATAGAAGCGGCAATGTACATAGATTCTGGGGCGGATATAACCATGCTTTCTCTTGGACTGGGCAAAGCCCTGGGATTTAAACAGCTGCCAAACGATGAAATCCTGGAAATAAAA
>CAKKRB010000113.1:0-1380 GCA_919902485.1 Omnitrophica bacterium GWA2_41_15
GATGTTCAAGGGTCTCTGGAGGCGATAAAAGATTCTCTTGAAAAATTAAGCACAGACGAGGTAAGGCTTTCTGTAATACACAGCCAGGTCGGAGATATCAATGAATCTGATGTAATGCTGGCTTCTGCGTCAAACGCTATTGTAATAGGCTTCCATGTTAATACAACTAGCGAGGCAAAGGCGCTGGCAAAACAGGAAGAGGTTGAGATACGGATTTACAGCATTATTTATGAAATAGTCAATGAAATCCAGGCTGCAATGGAGGGTATGTTGGAGCCTGTCATAGAAGAGACTTTTTTAGGCAGGGCTGAGGTGAGGCAGGTCTTTCAGGTTTCAAAGACAGGTGTTGTAGCAGGCTGTTTTATTTCAAAGGGCAGGATTCCGCGCGATGCTGTATGTAAACTTATCAGGGAAAAAGAGATTGTTTTTAAGGGCAAGATGAATTCCTTAAAACATTTTAAGGATGATCTGAAAGAGGCAAAAGAAGGATTTGAATGCGGGATAAGCCTGGGATTTAAAGATATACAGAAGGGCGATCTTATAGAAGCTGTGGAAATAAGAAAGGTAGCAAGAAGATTAAAATAATCGCGGAATCGCTGATTTCCGTTCGCCGAACGGAGTAATTACTCCGTTCGGCGAACGGAACAAGATAAATCTATATATGAAAAATAGAATTCTTAGCGGGATGCGGCCAACAGGGCCTTTGCATCTCGGCCATTTATTCGGGGCGCTTGATAACTGGGTTAATCTTCAGGACAAATATGATTGCTTTTTCATGGTTGCGGACTGGCATGCCATGATGAGTGAATATGAAGACCCGTCAAAGATTTCCAGGTTCTCGATAGAATGCGCCGCAGACTGGATAGCCTGCGGCATAGACCCTGAAAAAAGCACTGTATTTATTCAATCCCAGGTAAAGGAGCATTTAGAACTGTATATGGCGTTCTCTAATTTTGTGCCTCTGGGATGGCTTGAGAGGTGCCCTACTTATAAAGAGCAGCTTAGAGAGATTACAACAAGGGAATTGCATACATATGCTTTTTTAGGATATCCTGTTTTGCAGGCAGCTGATATTCTGATATACAAAGCAGACACTGTGCCTGTTGGCAAAGACCAGGCCCCGCATATTGAGCTTACAAACGATATTGGAGAAAAATTTAACAGCCTGTACGGGAATATATTTCCGGCTGTGAAGCCGCTTTTCACGAAGATCCCGAAGCTTCTGGGGATAGACGGAAGAAAAATGAGCAAATCATATGATAATTTTATCGCGCTGGGCGACACGGAAGAGGTGATAAAAAAGAAATGCTCGGCAATGTTTACTGATCCTGAGAGGATAAAATTATCTGACAAAGGCCATCCTGAAAAATGCAATGTCTA
>CAKKRB010000113.1:1480-9310 GCA_919902485.1 Omnitrophica bacterium GWA2_41_15
TAATGTCATATAAAGTAAAATTAGATGTTTTCGAAGGCCCGCTGGATTTACTTCTGTATCTTATAAAAAAGAACGAGATCGATATTTACGATATTCCTATTGCCGATATTACAGAGCAATACCTGGAATACCTTGATCTCATGCGGATGCTGGACCTCAATGTCGCAGGGGAATTCCTTGTAATGGCAGCTACATTGATCCATATAAAAAGCAAAATGCTTCTGCCTCCTGATGAGAAAGAGCTTTTGCCTGAGGAGGAAGAAGACCCGAGAGAAGAGCTTGTGCGCAGGCTCGTGGAATATAAAAAATTTAAAGAGGTTGCTGGGATTCTGCATGACCTGGAAGGCCAGAGAAAAAAGATGTTTACGAGGGTCATACCTTTTGAAGTGGAGCCGGGGGAGGTATTTTTTGAAGCAAGTTTATTTGATCTGATAACTGCCCTTACGAGAGCGCTGAAGGATGTCCCGAAAGACATCTTCCAGGAAATAGTTAAGGATGAGTTTACAGTTGAGCAAAAGGTGCATGATCTTCTGCATATGCTGGTGAAAAGCCCTGCATTGAGCCTTTTCAGCCTTTTCAGTAATTCAAAGGATAAGCAGGAGATAATAGCTACGTTTCTGGCGGTCCTTGAGCTTATAAGGTTAAAAGAGATTCTCGTTGTCCAGAACCGGAATTTCAGCGACATAGAAATCATACGCAACGAAAAACACAGATTAAATATAGAGTAGGGGACAGGCATGCCTGTCCCCTACAAAGTGCCGAAACGATGGAAAGAACGCAGATAAAAAATATTATAGAAGCAATGCTTTTTGTAAGCGATAAGCCTTTGTACCTTAGTGAGATTAAAAGCGTGCTTGAAGACCCTGACGCAAACGAGATAAAAGATGTTATAACTGAGCTGGCCGGCGAGTATGAAAAACAGACAAGCGCCCTCAGGATCAAGGAGATTGCAGGCGGTTACCAGATTGTAACTGACCCTGTGCTTGCGCCATGGCTTAAGAAATTATATAAGACAGCGGGCGCTGACAGGCTTTCAGGACCGGGCCTGGAAACACTGGCGATAATAGCTTATAAACAGCCTGCCACAAAGCCTGAAATAGAGGCAATAAGGGGCGTAAACGTAGATGGGGTTTTAAAGACTTTGATTGAAAAAAATCTTGTAAAGATAATGGGGAGGCGCGAGACAGTGGGCAGGCCTATTATTTACGGCACGACTCAGGAATTCCTGCAGTATTTCGGCCTGAATTCCCTTGAGGAGCTTCCGAGATTGGAAGAGTTTAATTTTACTGAAAAAGATATAGAGTTACCAGAGCATCTTAAGAAAGAAGAAGAGGTGCAGCAACAAGAAGGGGGAGGTCCAGATGTCCAGGCTGGCGGAACTTCGTAAAAAGATAAACGGGATAGATAAAAAAATAATATCATTATTAAACGACAGGGCGGGCTTTGCGAAATATATAGGAAAAATTAAAAAAGAAGCGGGAACTTCTATCTATACCCCGGAGAGAGAGGTAGAGATATACGAGAATATAATAAAAGAAAACAAAGGCCCGCTGCCCAATAAGGCGCTTTTTGCGGTCTACAGGGAGATTATGTCAGGCTCCCTGGGCCTTGAGAAAAAATTAAAGATAGCGTATCTTGGGCCTGAGGCCACATTTACACATCAGGCAGGGATAAAAAAATTCGGCTCAAACGTTGAATATTACGCATGCCCTACGATAACAGATATTTTCAGGGACGTAGAGGCTGGAAGATCAGGCTACGGTGTTGTCCCTGTTGAGAATTCCACAGAAGGGATGGTGAGCCATACCCTTGATATGTTTATAAATTCTGATCTGAAGATATGTTCTGAGATAATGCTCGAGATCTCGCATAATCTGTTGGGCAAGTGCGATATGAAATCCGTTAAGAAGATTTATTCAAAGCAGGAAGTATTCGGCCAGTGCAGGCTGTGGCTTGAAATAAATATGCGGGGCATAGCCCTGGCGGAGGTGTCTTCTACCAGCAAGGCCGCAGAGATTGCTTCAAAGGAAAAAAATTCAGCGGCCATAGCCAGTATGCTGGCAGCTAGAAAATACAGGCTGAACGTGCTCGCAAAAGATATAGAGGATAACCAGAATAATGTTACAAGATTTCTTGTTATAGGAGGAGCGATTCCCTGCCCCACAAAGAGAGACAGGACCTCTATAATGTTTTCAGTTAAAGACAGGCCAGGCGCTTTGCATGATATACTTGTGCCTTTTAAAAAATACAGGATAAATCTTACAAAGATAGAATCAAGGCCTTCCAAGAGAAAGGTGTGGGAATATTATTTCTTTGTGGATATGACAGGCCACTCGGAAAGTAAGAATGTAAAAAAAGCATTGGCTGAACTTGAAAAACATTGTTCATTTTTAAAGATACTGGGTTCTTACCCAGCAGGGATATAATTCCACCTACGGGGTGGACAACCTTGTCCACCCCGTAGGTGGAAAAGGTTAAAAATATGATAATACCGAGAAAAGCAGTTTTGAACGTAAAGCCCTACCAGCCAGGCAAGCCTATTGAAGAGGTGAAGAGAGATCTCGGGCTCAAGGATGTCATTAAAATGGCGTCCAATGAAAACTCTCTGGGGCCTTCTCCAAAAGCGCTGGAAGCAATAAAAAAATACCTGAGTAATGTAAACAGGTATCCTGAGGGAGGGTGTTTTTATTTACGGCAGGCGCTTGCAAAAAAACTTAAGGCAAAGCCAGAGCAGTTTATTTTTGGGAATGGGTCTGATGAACTTATCGGCATTGCGTTGAGGGCCTTTGTGAATGAGGGCGATGATGTTCTGGTGGCAAATCCCACTTTTCTAATGTACGGAGTGGCGTCTACCGCCCATGGAGCCAATATCAAAGTTATTCCAACGCGTTATTTTAAATATGATTTAAAGGCAATGAAGGCTGCAGTAACTAAAGATACAAAGGTTGTATTCATAGCAAATCCTGATAACCCGAACGGGACATATGTCAGCAAATACGAACTTGAGGATTTTTTGAAAGGCCTGCCTGAAGATGTGATAGTCTTCCTTGACGAGGCTTATTTTGAGTTTGCGGAAGAGCAGGATTATCCGAACGGTTTGGATTATCTGGGAAAGAATAATATCATAGTCGCAAGAACGTTTTCAAAGGCATACGGCCTTGCAGGCCTGAGGGTTGGTTATGGCATATCAAGCCCTGAGATAATAAAATATATGGAAGCTGTAAGAGAGCCGTTTAATGTAAATTCGCTTGCCCAGATAGCCGCGCTGGGAGCTTTGAAGGATAAAGAATTTCTGGCAAAATCTAAAAAGCTGGTAAGAGAAGGTAAGAAATTTTTATATGCAGGATTAAAGGCTATGGGCGTGAGATATGTGCCCAGCGTTACAAATTTTATATTAATAGAGCTTGGCCCGACAGCAGGAGAGGTTAGCGATAAACTTCTGAAAAAAGGTGTGATCGTGAGGAATATGAAGGCATGGGGCCTGGAGAATTTTATAAGGGTGACGATTGGTAAAGATGCGGAGAATAAGAGGTTTATTGAGGAGCTTAAGAAAATAATTTTATAAAGGGGGGTTTCTAATGATTATTGTATTACGTCCGGATGCGACAAAGAAACAAATCGACCATATAATCGATAAGGTTAAAAAACTTGGATTAAAGCCAATGGTTTCAAGGGGCGTTGAGCGCACTATTATAGGCGTAATAGGCGAGGAAGATATCTTGAGGGTGCAGCCCCTGGAGGCTTTTGCAGGTGTTGAAAAAGTAATGCCTATCCTGAAACCGTATAAGCTTGTATCCAGGGAGTTTAAGTCAGAGGACAGTGTTATTAATGTGGATGGGGTAAAAATAGGCGGCAAGAAATTAACTGTCATGGCAGGCCCGTGTTCTGTGGAAAATTTTGAGATGCTTTTAGATATAGGCAAAAAGGTTAAAAAGGCAGGGGCGTCTATTTTAAGGGGAGGGGCGTTTAAGCCAAGGAGCTCTCCATACAGCTTCCAGGGGCTCGGAGAAAAAGGTTTGAAATTTTTAAAGGATGTAAAGAAAGAGACAGGCCTTAAGATCATCACTGAAGTAATGGATACGCGCGATGTAGGGATGGTTGAAAAATACGCTGACATACTTCAGGTAGGCGCGAGAAATATGCAGAATTTTAATTTACTGAAAGAGGTAGGTCTTTCCAAAAAGCCCGTGCTTCTGAAAAGAGGCATGTCAGCCACTGTAAAAGAATTTCTGATGTCGGCTGAATATATACTTGCGGCTGGGAATTTCAACTGTATACTCTGCGAAAGAGGCATAAGGACATTTGAAGATGCTACGAGATTTACTTTAGATTTGAACGCAGTTCCCCTTATTAAACAGTTGAGCCACTTGCCTGTTATCGTTGACCCGAGCCATGGAACCGGAAAATGGGACCTTGTTAGCCCGATGGCAAAGGCAGCAATCGCAGCAGGCGCAGACGGCCTGATAATAGAAGTTCATTCTAATCCTGAAGAAGCGTATTCTGACGGAGAGCAGTCTTTGGTGCCTCATAGATTTGAAGCAATGATGAAAGAAATGCATAGTATAGCCAAAGCAGTTAACCGTGAAATATGATGTTTAAAAGGATAACTATTATAGGCTTAGGTTTAATCGGCGGATCCTTGGCCCTTGCAATAAAAGAAAAAAAACTTGCAAGGGAGATCGTAGGGGTTTCCAGAAGAAAAAGCACTGTCAGGTGCGCTGTTAAAGAAAAAATAGTGGATTTTGCTACGCTGGATCTCAAAGAAGGCGTGAGAGATTCAGATTTTGTAATTATAGCAGCGCCTGTTCTTGAGATAGTAAAGATAGCCAGGATAATAGCACCTTTTTTAAAAAAAGGCGCTATTGTGACTGATGCAGGCAGTACAAAAAAATATATAGTTAAAGGTATAGAAAAAATCAGGCTTAAAGGCGCATATTTTGCAGGCAGCCATCCTGTTGCAGGGTCTGAAAAATCAGGCATTAAATCTGCGGATAAGGATTTATTCAAAGGAGCCTGTTGTATTATAACAGATACAAAGAATACTAATAAAAAAGCCCTTGGCAAGATTAAGAGATTCTGGAAAGCGCTTGAGATGAAAGTTATTATAATGCCTCTTGATAGGCATGACAGGCTGCTTTCAAAGATAAGCCATTTGCCTCATGCAGTCAGCGTCAGCCTTGTTAATTCAGCAGGCAGAAAAGATATAGGCCTTGCAGCAGGAGGTTTCAGGGATACTACTAGGATAGCTTCAGGCGAGCCAGGACTTTGGAAGGATATATTCCTGACAAATAAAGATAATCTGGCAAGGGATATTAAAGCGTTAAAAAGAGAGTTGTCTAGAATAGAGGTGGCTTTAAAGAATAATGACAGCAAGGATTTATTGAGTTTACTGAGCAGAGCCAAATCTATCAGAGATTCTTTGTAATGATATATTTTATTTCAAGAAATATCTTAAAGTTGCTCTTTACAATATTTTTCAGGCTTAGGATAACAGGCTCTGAAAACTGCCCCAAGAGTGGCCCGCTGATTATTGCGTCAAATCATGCAAGTTTTTTTGATCCTTTGATAGCGGGTTTTGCAGTGCCGAGGCCATTAAATTTTATGGCGCGAGACAGTCTTTTTAGGAATAAAATTTTTGGAAAGATTCTAATGGCAGTAAACGCGTTTCCTTTAAGACGGGAAGGCGCGGATTTAGGGGCGATGAGGCTGGCCATAGATAAATTATGCCAGGGAAACGCAGTGTTGATTTTTCCAGAAGGCACTCGTTCAAAAGACGGTAGCCTTGGGGAGCCAAGAGCAGGCATAGGGTTTCTGGCAGCTGCGTCAGGAGCGCAAATATTACCTTGTTACATAAAAGGTTCAATGGCTGTATTGCCCAGAGGGGCAATATTCCCGAGGTTTAAAAAGATATCAGTGCGCATGGGGAAGCCTTTGAAGTTTGACAAGATGGATTCCTGCAAAGAATATTATGCGAAAATAGCCAGTCAAACCATGGCAGCTATTGGCGAGCTAAAACCATGTTAAGTTACAAAACAAGTCATACTCGTTTTGTGAATTAACGAAATATAAGAATGAAAATTAGGGTAGCAGGGTGTTCGGGGTTTTGTTTCGGAGTAAGGCGCGCTATAAATATTGCTGATTCTGCGTTAAAGGATCTGAAATCCGGCGAAAAGGTTTATTCGCTTGGGCCAATTATACATAATCCGCAGGCAGTGGATAGGCTTTTTAAAAAAGGGCTTCAGGTAATAACTGATCTAAAGAAAATAAAAGGCGGCACAGTAATAATATCTTCGCATGGCGCGCCCGTAAAGGCGCTTGAGAATATAAAGAAAAAAGGCATAAAGCTGATTGACGCTACGTGCCCTTTTGTAAAATACGCGCAGCATATAGTAAGGGGCCTGAAAAAGCAGGGTTACAGGATAATAATAGTAGGGGATAATTCGCATCCTGAGGTCAAGGCGCTGAAGAGTATTGCCGGCAAAGATATAAAGTCAAAAAAGATAGGCATTATATCTCAGACAACACAGAACAGGTCCAATTACATAGAAGAGATTAAAAAGATATTACTGAAAGAGGATTTCAACGAAATAAAAGTTTTTAACACAATATGCAATGATACTTTAAAAAGGCAGTTAGCTGCTCGCAGGCTTTTAAAAGACTGCGATTTAGTGATAGTGATTGGCGGAAAAAATAGCGCCAATACCAGAAGGCTCTGGCAGATTTGCAAGGAAAGCGGGGTGGATACTTTTCATATTGAGACAGAACTTGAGCTTGAAAAAAAGTGGTTTAAAGGTAAAGTTTGCGCCGGCATTACTAGCGGCGCATCAACACCGGATTCAATGGTGAAAAAAATCATAGAGAGGATAAGGAGGTTTTAAAAATCATGACAAAAGAAGTTAAACAGGAAAAAGAAGTTCAGGAAGGCTTTAATCTGGAAGAGGCTTACGGCAAGACATTCAGGCGACTGAGCGAGGGCGATATAGTAAAAGGAAAGGTCCTTGCCATAGGGGTTAAGGATGTTTATATCGACTTTGGATATAAATCAGAGGGGATTATATCTATAGGAGAGCTCAAGGATATGCCTGACTTGAAGGCAGGGGACGAGTTTGACGTATTTGTGGAGTCCAAGGAAAACGAGGATGGCCTTATTACTGTTTCAAGGCGCAAGGCAGAGAAAATGCAGGGATGGGACAAGGTGGCCGCTACCTGCCAGGAAGGCGATTTTATAGAGGGCAAGGTTTCAAGGAAAGTTAAAGGCGGCCTTATGGTTGATGTGGGCATAGAGGCGTTTTTGCCTGCTTCGCTTGTTGCCCTGAAAGGTTTCGGCAATGTAAACCAGCTCATAGGCCAGGCGCTTTTATTCAAGATAGTGAAGATGAATAAAGCAAGAAAGAATATCGTGGTTTCCAGAAAAGACGCGATAATAAAAGAGAAAGAAACCATAAAGACAAAGGTGCTGGGCGAGCTGAAGGTGGGAGAGCTGCGCAAAGGCCTTGTTAAAAACATCACTGATTTCGGCGTATTTGTAGATCTTGGCGGAGTGGACGGGCTTCTGCACATAACTGATATGAGCTGGGGCAGGATCTCTCATCCGAGCGAGATGGTTGCAATAGGAGATACAATAGAGGTAGTGATATTGAATTTTGACAAGGAAAATATGAAGGTTTCTCTCGGCCTCAAGCAGAAAACAGAGAATCCGTGGAAGGATATTGAAAATAGATATTCTGTCGGCACAAGGGTTAAGGGCAAGGTTGTGAATATCATGCCTTACGGAGCGTTTGTAGAGCTTGAAAAAGGCGTGGAAGGGCTTGTGCATGTGTCAGAGCTTTC
>CAKKRB010000114.1 GCA_919902485.1 Omnitrophica bacterium GWA2_41_15
ACTCCTATGCCCAGAAAACTCAAACTCGACTCAACTAAAATAGCGCCTGCTATGCCAAGCGTAATACTTACCAGGACCGGCGCCATTGCATTCGGAATAAGATGCTTTATTATAATCCTCAGATCGCTTGCGCCTATTGCCCTTTCAGCGTATATAAAATCCCTTTCTTTCAGGCTCAATATCTCTGCCCTTATAAGCCTTGCCATTCCCATCCAGCTTGTAGCGCCTATGATAATCATGATATTAATAATGCTTGGCTCCAGTAAAGCAATAACAGCCAGTATCAGGAAAAATGTAGGAAAACAAAGCATAATATCTATAAATCTCATAATAATTGTATCCACCCATTTACCGTAATATCCTGCTATTGAACCAAGCGCTACGCCTAAAAGAGCAGCTATGCCCACTGCTATGAATCCCACGAGTAATGATATGCGGGTGCCATAAACCATTCTCGAGAATAAATCTCTTCCAAGACTGTCTGTTCCAAAAATATGCGAATTTGAGGGCGCTGTAAGGATGTTCTCAATATCAATCTGCCCAGGATTATACGGCGCTATCATAGGCGCAAAAATAGCAATTATTATAAAAAACCCGACAATGCATAATCCGAAAATAGTTAATTTATTCAATTTAAACCTCCGCCACCTACGGGGTGGACAATCTTGTCCACCCCGTAGGTGGCAATGGTTACTCAAGTTTTATACGCGGGTCAACTGCCACATACGATATATCTGCCAGCAGATTTCCTAAAAGCGTGAGAATTGCGCCTATAACCAGAACACCCATTATCACAGGATAATCCCTTGCCATTACTGATTCATAAAAAAGCCTTCCCATGCCGGGAATGCTGAATATGGATTCAAATATAACGCTCCCTCCTATTAAACCTGGTATGGATAATCCCAGAATGGTCACAACCGGCAAAAGCGCATTTTTCAAAGCATGCTTATAAAGAACCTGCTTCTCGTTTAATCCTTTTGCCCTTGCGGTACGTATATAATCCTGTTTCAAAACATGAAGCATGTTGCTTCTCATATATCTTGAAATCCCCGCTAATCCCCCGAATGTTGAAACCAAAACAGGCAGCACAAGATGCCTTGATATATCAATTATTTTTTCAAAAAATCCAAACTTTTCAAATTCCAGGGATTTAATGCCTGATATGGGCAGCGCTCCCCATCTTACTCCTATAAAATCCATAAGCACAAGGCTCAACCAGAATGTAGGCACTGCAAAACCTATGAATACAAAAATTGTCATGCCCTTATCATAAAAACTGCCTTCCTTAACCGCTGAACTCACGCCTATAGGTATACCTATCAATAATATCAGTAAGATTGAAATCAGCTCTATTGTAATTGTAATTGGAATGCGCTCCATGATTTTATCCATAACAGGCCTTGAATCCATAAAAGAAGCGCCAAAATCAAACCTGGAAAATCTTTTGAGCCATTCAATATATTGAATATGCAAAGGCTTATCCAGGCCATAAAGATGAGATATTCTCTCCCTGGCCTCCATTGAAACCTTTGGGTTAAACTGCGCCTCAAGGTCAGTAGGCTTTCCAGGCGCAATATGAATAACCGCAAATGTAATAACAGTTATGCCTAGCAAAAGCACAGCCAATCCGATTATCCTCTTAAAAATATACTTCCCCATCTCATTCCCTTCCGCTAATTCACAAAACGAGTATGACTTGTTTTGTGAATTAGCGGGTGTAGCGCTGTTCGCTGCGAGGCACGTACCACTTAATAAAATTATAACCTATGCCGCTGGGTGCTATCTCAACGCCTTTAAAACGGTTATTCAATATCGGCAGGGCATCTGGAACAAATAAAAATAAATAAGGCTGATCATTGTATAAAACCTCGTGAATCCTATGATAAATATTCTTCCGCTCTTCCTGGTTAAAGGTCTGCCTGCCCTCCAGAAGAAGCCTGTCCACTTCCCCATTAGAATACCCTATAAAATTAAATTCGCCCTCCTTTATCTTTGATGAATGCCATATGTCGTATATATCAGGGTCCATAGACAGTCCCCAACCTAAAAGAACAGCCTCAAATCTTCTTTTATCTATAAACTCGCTTACAAACGCGCTCCATTCTATTATTTTTATTTTAACTTCAATGCCAACCTCTCTCAGCCTTTTTTGTATTATCTCAGCTGTCATCCTGCGCTCATCATTGCCCTGATTCGTAATAACAGTGAATGAAAATTTCACTCCATCCTTCTCTAAAATACCGTCTCCGTCCGAATCCTGCCACCCGGCCTGTTTTAAAAGCCCTGTTGCCTTTTCAGGATTATATTCCAGGGGTTTCACGTCTTTATTGTGTGCCCATGACTCTGGTATAAAAGGCCCTGTTGAAACCCTGCCAAGGCCCAGCAACACCCCCTTTACAATCTCCTCTTTATTCACAGCATAATTTATCGCGGCCCTCACATTTATATCTTTAAATTTCGGATTGGTCAGATTATAGCCCATATACGTATATCCAAAGCTCGGAAAATTAAATCTTTGAAAATTCCTTTTGAAAAATTCTGTTTCAGTCTGGCGCCTGAACTGTATCGGCGTGAGAGTTGTGTAATCCACTGCCCGGGCCCTTAATTCCAAGAACAACGTGGCTGTGTCAGGTATAATCCTGTAAACATACCTGTCAATATAAGGCCTGCCTTCAAAATATTCATGATTTGAAATAAGCTCAACTCTTTCGCCTGTTTTCCATAATTTAAATTTATACGGGCCTGTGCCGATTGGATTTCTGGCAAATTTAGTAGTGTTAAGATTTTCTTTTTCAAGCAGATGTCTCGGCATTATATTCATGCCCCAGCTCGCAAGGCCTGGAGAAAAAACCTCTTTATAATAAACCTTCAAAGTATAATCGTCTATAATCTCTAATTTTCGAACCATCTGGAAATCGCCGCTGTAAGGAGTCCTGGCCCCTGGATCAATTAAACTTTTATAGGTAAACTCCACATCCTTTGAGGTAAACAGCTCTCCGTCATGCCATTTAACTCCTTTTCTTAAATAAAATGTAATCTCAAGCCCGTCCTGTGAAAC
>CAKKRB010000115.1 GCA_919902485.1 Omnitrophica bacterium GWA2_41_15
CCCCGCTCGAACGGCTAAGCTCTTTAAGCTCAGCTGCCCTATCTTCAATAGGCCATTCGCCTCTTTCATTCAAATCAACTGTAACTAATATCGCTTGTTCCATAATTAAATCTTCATCCTTGCCGTTAATTCACAAAACGAGTATGACTTGTTTTGTGAATTAACCCAGCATATGCGCTTATCAGGGCGGAACCAGGTGAGCTGGCGTTTTGCAAAATGCCTGGTGTTTTTCTTGAGAAGCTCCTTGGCCTCTTCCAGGGAATACCTAGCCTTTAAATATCCAAGGACTTCTCCGTATCCCAGCGCCCTGCCTGCAGTCATGCTGAGTTTCTTCCTGGAAAGTTTTTTTACCTCTTCTACAATGCCTTTTTTAAACATCTCTTCTACTCTTGTATCTATATTTTTATAAAGCTTACTTCTATCCAGCTGTAAGCCGAAAATCTTAAAATCATATTCCAGGGGCTGTGTATTTATATTTAATTCAGAAGGCTTCTTTTTTTCTGTATGGTAAATCTCAAGCGCCCTTATGATACGCCTCAAATCATTTGGATGGATCTTGCCTGCCCTGCCAGGGTCTATCTTCTGCAATTTTCTGAAGAGATAGCCTTTACCGTATTTTTTTGCAAGCGCCTCTTGCTTTTTCCTGAATTTCAAGTCCTTTTCAGCTGAAGGGAAAAGACCGTCTATAACTGCTTTGACATAAAGGCCGCTGCCTCCCACGAATAAAGGGGTCTTTTTGCGCTTCAGAATATCTTTTATTTTTTCAAGCGCTATGCAGCGGTATTCAGCAGCGTTGAATTCTCTAGAGGGCGAAATTATATCTATTAAGTGGTGTTTTATTTTCTTCCTATCAGCCAGAGTTGGCTTGGAGGTAAGTATATCCATGCCCTTGTAAACGCACATTGAATCGCAGGATATAATCTCCGCATTAAGTTCTTTGGCTAATTTTATTGATAGCTTAGTTTTTCCGGATGCGGTTGGGCCAATTAAAAATATTACCGGCATTTTTTACCTGATGAAATATCTCTCTGTAATTCTAAAAGCAATGCGTGGCG
>CAKKRB010000116.1 GCA_919902485.1 Omnitrophica bacterium GWA2_41_15
ATAAAAACCGAGCCGTAAACCGTAGTGCGCCCCAAAAGCATCTCTGTGCCGAACGACCCCAGCCTGCCTGCAGGACACCGTGCCCGCTCGCGTCAAAAAGGCCTCTCGCCCTGCTGGTCTGGGCAGAGAAATTTTACCCCTCGCCAGAAAGCCCCGCCTGTGAAGGCGGGGATGAATGGGGCTGGCTCGGGGTTCGCTCAAGCGAACCCCGCAATAAAAGATGCCACGGCTGTCCTTCGACAAGCTCAGGATGATTCGAAAGATGGTGAGCGGAGTCGAACCATAAAGCCGTGGAGCTTCACTTTCCCTGCAAAATCAGCACTGCGCATCTATCAAGCGTCAGAATTCTTTTTGCCGCGGCCTTAACGTCTTCTTTTGTAACGCCGCCTATGTTTTTATCAAAATTCTTATAATCATTATAACCAAGGCCGTAAAGCTCGTCCATTGCAATGCTGAAAATAAAACTCGAGTTTGTCTGCATACTGACCTTGCGCATCGCCTTTAAATAATTTTTTGACTTTTCCATGTCTTCGTCTTTTACGCCGTTCTTCACAATAAGGCCTATTTCTTTAAACATCCTCTGCCTGGCCTTCTCTATATTGTCTCTTGAGGTAAGGGCGTATACAACCATATATCCAGAGTCCAGGCCCAGGACATTAAAAGCGCCAACCGCATAGGTAAGGCCTTTTTCCTCTCTTATGCTTTTAAACAATACGCCTGAAGGGCTGGACAGAATATTGTCTAGTATTTCAACAGCATACCTGTCCTTGTCGTAAATATCTATGCCGGGGAAACCGAGCAATATAAGCGACTGATCTTTGTTTATCTCGATAATCTTTTCTGCCTTCTTTTCAATACCGGGCTCTTTCCGGGGAATAGGCAAAGGCTTTTCTCTTATGGGTATTTTTGAGAAATATTTTTCAACAAGGCTTTTTATCTCTTCTGTTTTACAATCCCCTGATACGCCTATCACAATATTATCCGCAGATACAATATTCCTATAAAAGTCTACTAGCGTGCTCCTTGTTACCTTATTAATGCTTTCTTTGCTGCCAGTTGCCTGGAACCTGTAAGGATGGATTTTAAAAAGCATTTCTTTTAACAGCCTGTGGCCATGGCTCACTATTTCATTATCCTGCATGTCTATGGCCTGCAGCGTTTCGTTCTTTTCTCTCTCGAGTTCCTCTTCAGGGAAAGAAGGGTTTATGCAAATTTCAGAAGCCAGTTTCATGGCTTCCTCTGCCTGCTCCTTAAGACACGACACAGTTATTCCCACGCTGTTATTTCCTGAATATGTATTCAAAGATATGGCCTTTGATTCATAAAACCTGGCTATGTCTTTTCTTGACATAGGCCCTGTCCCGTCCAGGAGCATCTGGCTTACAAGCATTGATACACCGTTATTATCCTGATTTTCCAGCCTCAGCCCGCCTTTAAACAGTATTGTTACAGCAATTATCGGAAGCTGGTGATTCTCAGATACAACAAGAGGGACATTATTTGCAAGCAGAATCCTTTTTGCCTCTCCCTCGTTTTTCTGCATCCCTGATTCTGAAACTGATTTCAAAGAGTTCCCTGATTTACTAAGGACTGTTACAGTCATGTTTTCTTTATTAAGATATTTCAAAGCGGCTTTTTTCAGGTCTTCGGCACTAACTGTTTTTATATTTTCTATATATTTTTTGAAAAACCACGGGCTGCCTGTAAGGATCTGGCTTTCAGCCATATCATTGGCCTGGGATTCTATTGTTTCTTTCTGATATATATAATCAGCTGTAAAATTATTTTTTGCCTTAAGGAGATCCTCTTCCTTGACGCTGTTTTGTTTTATGTTTTCTATCTCAGCCATTACAGCGTCTGCAGTCTTTGCGACATTTTCTTCCTTTAAGACGCCTGATATGACAAAAAGCCCAGGGTCTCTGGGCGTATAATTATAGGCAGATATTAACAGGACAAGTTTATCTCTTATCCTGATATTCTCATTAAGCAGGGAGCTCTCGCCCTGGCCCAATATAAAAGAAAGCAGGTCCATTGCATAAAGATCTTTATCAAGAATATCTGTAGAATGAAAGCTTATGTTCAGGTATGCGCCCTCTATATCCGCCCTTTCTTCCAGCGTCCTTTCCATTATCTGTAAAGGCTCCTTAACCCTTGCTTCTGCCATGCCTCTTCCTCTTGGTATGTTGCCCAGGCCCTGGTTTATTTTATCAAGAATACTTTTAGCGTCTATGTCTCCCACTACAGCTATTGTCATCTTTTCAGGCTTATATGTGTTCTTGAAAAACTTGACAAGATCTTCTCTTTGCAGGTCTTGAAAATTTTCTTTATAGCCGATTACAGGCAGGCGGTAAGGATGCTCTAAAAATGCTGTTCCGAAAGTCATCCTGGAGAGCCTCCTGGCAGGGTCGTCTTTATTTAAATCCATTTCTCTTTCTATGACTGCCTTTTCTTTTTTCAACTCTTCCGGGTCAAATAGCGGCTCTGTAAGCATTTCTTTCAATATGTCCAGGGCTGTATCCGAGTGCTCTTTTAGTATAGTTATGCTGTAACCTGTATAGTCATATGAGGTATAGCCTTGTATACTGCCGCCATATTTACTTAATATATCTTCTATGGAGCCCATAGGATACTTTTTTGTGCCCTTAAAAAGCATGTGCTCTACAAGATGGCTTATGCCTGTGCCTGAATATTCGCCTTCAGAGGCAGCGCCGATGTCCATAAAAACAGAGAAGACCACTATCGGGTTTCTGTGGTCTTCTCTTACAATGGCCTTTAGGCCGTTATCCAGCGTTGTAATGTCCTGGCCATTCAAAGGCGCGCTGATGAAAGCGCCTAAAATAAAAAATGCCAAGACAGAAAATAAAGTTTGTTTTTTTATCATCTTGGGCATATTTTGTAGGGAACAGGCATGCCTGTTCCCTACACATTAAAAATCAATACCTGTTTGTTGTTTTCGGCGAACGTTGTTTTCTTCTTCTTTTTTCGCTTGGCTTTTCGTAATGCTTGCGGGCCTTTAATAGCTTTAACAGCCCGTCGCGTTCTATTTTCTTTTTAAAACGCCGTAAAGCCTTTTCCAAAGATTCTCCTGGCGCTATATCTACTCTTGACATCCTGTTTCACCCCCTAAAATATACATTGATTCTATATAAAATAGTTACATGTGTCAAGCAAAAATGCCAACTGGCGTTTATTTTTGCTCAGGCGTATCCCCATCTTTCATACCTTTTTTAAATTCGCCTATGGCCTTTCCAAGATTTCTGCCTATCTCAGGCAGCTTGGCTGCGCCGAACACCAAAAGGCATATCACTAATATCAAAATCAATTCAGGCATGGCGATTCCGAACATTGAAAAACCTCCTTTGTAATATCGCGGAACACTGCGATTATCCTATCTTCTCCAATATTTTATCTATATCCACATATTCCCTGACCAGTTTTTCCGCCAGCAGTGTTTTCTCTTTATCCTGAGGCCGTATCTTGATAGCAAGGTCGTATATAAGAGATGCGGCTTTATACGTATGGTCCTTGCTTAAAAGCACGGGCACGCTTGCGTTTTCTATAAGTTTCATTATCTCTTTACCGGGTATTATGCCGCCTGTCAGTATAATTCCAGATACAGAGGCCTTTTTTTTAGACTTTTTCATGATATGCACCATCAAAACAGCCTTTATCATGTCTTCCCTGTCGCCTGGCACTATTAAAAGAGAATTATTCTCTATGTAACCTACTGCGGTCTGCGGCTCCATTGCGCCTATTAATACCTTGCGCACTATATTCGAGAGCCCTGTTTTCCTGGAAATCAGTTTCATATCTGTTTCTTCCAGTATGTTTTGAATCGTAGGGTTGGAGAGCTGCGACGTGTAAGGGATTACGCCAAAAACATCAATGCCTTTTCTTTTTAAACCTATCCTGAGCATGTTTTTTATTTTTCTATACTTTGAAACAATAACCTTATTGATTATAACCCCGATTACATCCACGCCTTCTTTCTCGAATAGCGCCATATTGAGCTCTATCTCGTCTATTGGCTTGCCTATACCCCCTGATGTCACAAGTATAACCTTTGTGTCCAGAAGATTTGCCACCTTTGCATTGGAAAGATCAAATACTGATCCCACTCCGGCATGGCCTGTGCCCTCTATTATAACCAGGTCTTTTCTTTTAGATATGCGTTCAAAAGAAGAGATAATGCTGTTTACGAGTTTTCTGCGGTCGCCTCTTTTAATATAATTTTCAGTAAAACCCTTATCTATTGCTACAGGGCTCATGTCTTTTACGGAGCACCGCATGCCGCATACTTTTTCAATCAATACAGAATCCTCATCAACCTTATAACCATGCTCAAATACATACCTCTGGCCAACTGGTTTTATAAAACCTACATTCTTAAACCTTTTTTTAAACGCCCTGATAAGCCCGAGCGATATAGTAGTTTTGCCGTCGTTCTGCCTTGTAGCTGCTATGAAAATCCGTTTCTGCAATGTATAATTACCTCTTCTCCCACTTTAACAATTCTGTGACTTTTGAAAGAGTAGAGCCTTCGTCTATTTCTTTCCTCAGCCTGTTCTCTGTTTCCAGGACGCTCATTGCCCTGTTGGCAAATTCAACTGCTTTATCTTTTGGGATAATAATAACCCCGTCATCATCTGCCAGAACCCAGTCTCCTGTAAATATTTTTACGCCCCCTGCGGTTATCGGCACCCCTATCTCTCCAAACCCCTTAGGCTCTCCTGCCGAAGAAGTAATTATCTTGCTGAAGGCCGGGAATTTAAGGGTCCTTATCTCTTTTATATCCCTTATGGCCCCATCTATCACAACCCCTGCTATTTTTTTCTGGATAGCGCCATGGGTTGCAAGCTCTCCCCATATGGCAGGCCCGACGCCGCCTGCGTCAATTACAATAACCTGGCCAGGCTCTGCAATATCGATTGCCTCTACAGGCTTTGCCCAGTCTCCAGGATACGTCCTTACTGTCAGGGCCCGGCCGCATATCCTTAAGCCTGGATTTACGCTTATTATGTCTTTTAATGCGGTCTGCCTGTGCATTGCGTCAGAAAGGTTTGAGGTTGAAACCTTCATCAGTATTTTTGCGATATTTTTTTCAGAGCCTCTCTTGAAAAGGCCTGTCTTTATCTTTTTTAACCGTGTTATTGAGCGCTTTATTTCTTGGGTTGCTTTTTTAGCGTCCCTGGCCTTGTTTATAGCCCCTCCTACGATCACTATGCTCGCGCCTGCCTTAACCGCATCTAAAGCTGTTTCGGAATTTATCCCTCCTGCAACAGCTATTGGAACAGATGAATTTTTTACAATCTCCTTAAGCTCTTTGAAAGGGTCTTTTCCTGTCATCTGGTCGTCAATAGAGCAGTGTATGCCGATATAATCAACTCCTAATTTTTCAACCTCTTTAGCCCTTTTTCTTGCATCCTTTACTGCAATAAGGTCTGCCTGTATCTTTGCGCCGTAATTATGCGCCGCTTCCACGCATTCTTTTATAGTGGAATCGCTTGCAGCCCCAAGGACGCACACAATATTTGCGCCTGATTTTGCGGCAATCTCCACCTCTATGCGGCCTGCATCCATTATCTTCATATCAGCTACTATTATCTTATCCGGGAATTCTTCGCGCAACTTCCTTATAATATCCAGGCCTTCGCTTTTTATGAGCGGGGTTCCTGCTTCCAGCCAGTCAATCCCGCCGATAACCGCTTCTCTGGCGCATTTCATTGCGCGGTTCATGTCCACAAAATCTAGGGCAACCTGTAATACAGGCTTCATATCTTACCTCATTCCCCAATTATCTGCACTATTATCTCGCGCTCTCGCGGCCTATTATCAAAATCAATAAATATTATCTGCTGCCATACGCCTAACTGCAGTTTTTTATTTACAAACGGGACTGTAATGCCGGGCCCTAAAAATGACGCCCTCACATGCGCATAACCATTTTCATCTCCCCATTTCGTATTATGCTGATAAGTCCCTGATTTCGGCGCTATTTTTTCAAAATAAACTTTCAGGTCCTGCACAAGGCCAGGCTCGTATTCAACTGTTGTGATGCCTGCTGTTGCGCCAGGCACAAACACATTCACGGAACCTTGTTTTAAATCAGATTTGGAAACTATAGACAAAACTTCATCTGTGATATTTATTATATCTGTATCGCCTTTTGTGCTGAGTTTTATTTTTTTAGTAATAATGGCCATGCTTGCCTCTTATTCCGATCGCCGAACGGAATGTTTTCCGTTCGGCGATCGGATATGGTTATTTTTTTCGATAAGCATCTAGATACGAATCACAATAGAGCTGTTTTTCCATTAACAGCTCCGCTGTTATCAGGCTGTCCATTAATTCTTTGTCAGTTACATCCAGTATTGCCGCGTCCAGGCCGCTGGATATGGCCATTGCAAGAAAAGTCCTGTTGATTAAACTTTTATGCCCTGCTGGGGCGCTCTGCGATACATTTGACAGGCCCAGTACTGTTTTTGGGGCTGGATCAGCCAGAACCTTGGCGTCCCTTATTGTTTTAAGAACCTCTTTTGCATGGGGCTGGGCCACATTTACAGGCAATATTACAGCGTCTATGTATAATTCCGAGGTATCCATGCCGTGCTCCATGCATGAGGCAACCAGCTTGATTGCCAATTCCAGCCTGCCTTCGCTGTCCTTGGGGATGCCTGCCTTGTCCATTGTAAGGCCGATGATAGACGCATTGTATTTCTTGGCAAGACTGAAAAGATTTTTCATCTTCTCTTCATTAGCATTAACAGAATTTATTATCGGTTTTGATTTACACAGTCCCAAGCCTGCTTCCATAACATCCTGTTTTGTAGTATCTATGGTAAGAGATATATCAGTCACCTTTCCAATAGTTTTAACGAGCCATTCCATGGCTTCTTTCGGGTTGCTGGAGGCAGGGCCTACGTTTACGTCAAGGCTGTTTGCCCCGCAGGCAGTCTGTTTTTCCGCAAGTTCCTGTATAACAGACTCATCCTTATCTTTTATCGCTTTTGCAACGTCCTTAAACATCCCGTTTATTCGTTCGCCGATTATGAACATATATATCCCATTAATTGTTTTATGGTTTTTTTAATTTCTTCCACCGCCTTTGGATGGTTCATTACTAATATATCCGCGCCTGAGTTTAAATATGCAGCAGCTGTTGCTATTTCCCACAATACCCCTGCATCTTTTGTCCCGGTTTTTGCTTCTTTGGTGCGCCATGACTCCTGGCCTATAAAGTTTATCATAGGCATTGAAAGCATTTTGTCCCCTGAAAGGCCTGCGAGCCTGGTCCTTTCCATGATTGAATAGGTATACTCCAGGCCGTATCCAAGGCTGCCTGTTGCATGGTGTATCACTATCTTATCTGCTGGAAATTGCATGTCGCAGATCAGGATATTCAGCTGTTTTGCAATATTGATATCTATGGGCGCTTCTGAAATTATAGAGTGCCCTGAGCTCAAGCATGCAGCAGTCAGCGTCTTATAATTGGCCTGCGTGGCAATTCCAAACAGGCAATTTTCCCCTTTTGCCACATTTGCGCAATGGGCCATAACCTCATTATCTTTTTCAGGAGAAGAACAGCCAATTACCACCAGAGGAGCTGAAACTGCTTTCAGGACTTTTTCAAGCGCTTTGCCAGCATCTTCTGCTGAAGCATTTTTCAAATCAGGATGAACGCTTGCAAGCCTGAGGCATATCAAGTCTGCTGAAAATTTTTCAACGCAAAGCTTAGCCCATTCTCCCGGGTCTTTAAGGGCTTTGCCGAAATTTGATTTCAATGCATCTGGCCAGGATTCAGGCTCTGTATCCCAGACTTCCATTGCCACTTTCATGGGATTGGGGCATTTATCTTCCCCATCTATGAAATAAATTCCTGTTTCTCCGCCTATCTTTATGGGTTTCTTTGCCCCGATAACAACTTCACTTATTCTATCCTGCCATTTTTCAATCAATCTTTCCATTAACTCTCCCCCTTACTGTTCGAGCGAGTCGAGAACCATAGTAATATTTTTCTCGACTTCGCTCGAAGAATATTCCACAGGATTCCCTTTTTCGCTGTTTTTCTGTATCTCATCCTGAAAAGGAACATAACCGCCTATTCTTAACCCTGCGTTTTCTATTAACTTTAGCTTATCTTTTTCCAGCTCGCCCTTTGATTTATTTATAATAAGGGAGGCATTTTTTATTTTTATACCAGCGCTTTTCGCTGTATTGTACACATTTATCGCGGAATTAATCCCAACCATTGTGGGGTCGCTCACTAGCAGTAAAAAATCTATATCGTTTGTTGTGCGCCTTGAAAGATGCTCCATACCAGCCTCGTTATCAATCACTACAAATTTATAATTCTTTGCAGCCTTTGCAAGATATTCCCTGAGGATATTATTTATGGCGCAATAACACCCCGGCCCTTCTGGCCTGCCCATAACCAAAAGGTCAAAACCGTTTCCTTCCGCAATCGCCTCCTCGAGCCTCAGGCCAAAAAATTCGCTTTTAGAAAAACTATCCGGGGTTTGTTTTTTAACTTCTTCCCTGATATCGGCGATGGTCTCTTCGTATTTCATTCCGAGCGCCACGTTCAGGTTGGAATTAGGGTCTGCATCCACTGCAAGCACGGGCTTATCTATTTTCAATAGATACTGCACCAGCATTGCACTGATCGTGGTCTTCCCAACCCCGCCTTTTCCAGTTATCGCAATAATATATGCCATGTTCTACCTCGTCCACCCCGTAGGTGGACAACCTTGTCCACCTACGGGGTGGACGAGGTCAATATTTTTTTTACACTCGGAAACAGTTCTATGTCAGTATGCGGCAGGAAAAGCGCCGCGCTGTAATTATTCATAAATAAAGCGCTGGTGCTCAAATCCAGATAAGCCATCTTATTTGCAACCTCTTCAACTCTCTGCATTGCCTGGCCGGACAAAAGACACATCCTCGCCCCTGCTACTGAAGTGTTTCCAAGAAAAACAAAACTTTTTTCAGGAAGATCCGGCAAGAGGCCTATATTAATTGCCGAGCGGATATTCAAAGCTGTGCCAAGCCCGCCTGCGATAAACACATGCTTGATGTCAGATTTTTTAAAACCAACCTCTCTTAAAAGCACCTCTATGCCTGTATAAATCGCGCCTTTTGAATGAATCAGATTCTTTATGTCGTTTTCATCCACTGTAATGTCCTTGCCTGTGGCCGAATCCTTTGCCTCCACAAGCACTAACTCTCTTGCGCCATCAGAATCCCTGACTTTGCAGACATCATTATCTTTTATCCTCCCTGACCTGTCTATGATTTTATTCTTTAAGAACTCGCTGATAATATCAACTATTCCGGATCCACATATGCCTTTTGGCGCAAGATTTCCTATAGTTTCTACTTTGAGAGAACTATTCTTTATAGAAATATTCTGAATAGCGCCTTTCATTGCCCTGATGCCTGACTTTAATCCGCCTCCTTCAAAGCATGGGCCTGCAGACGTAGAGCACGACATCAGCCATTCTTTGTTCCCGAGAACAACCTCGCCGTTCGTGCCCAGGTCTATAAAAAGCGACAGGTCCTTTATTTTGTCCATACCTGAAGCGAGAACGCCCGCTGCTATGTCTCCGCCCACATAGCTTCCTATGCACGGCAGACAGGCCAGCAAGCCGCGTGGATTGATTTTTATACCAGCCTCGCTCGCCCTTATTACCGGCATGAAATTTACAGCAGGGATGTACGGGTCTTTTCTTATGTTCGCAGGGTCTATTTTTAAAAGCAGGTGAGTCATTGTTGTGTTTCCAGCGCAGACAACAGCTGTTATGTCATCCAGGGTAAAGTTTACTTCTTTTATCAGGCTGTCAATAAGAGTGTTTACAGTGTCTATAACTGCGTGGTGCAGTTTTTCCAGGCCTTTTTCATGCTGGGCAAATATGATCCTGGAAATTACATCTTCTCCAAAATCCACCTGCGGGTTATAACTTGCTTTTGAACCAAGCACTTTCTGCGAATTCAGGTCTACTAAATAAGCGACTATAGTAGTTGTGCCTATGTCCACAGCTGCTCCAAAATTTTCTTTAGACCTGTCGCCCGGCTCGATCAAAACCACCTCAGTAGTTTTATTCCTGTTCCCCAGAGTTACAGTAACTTCCCAATCGCTCTCCCTTAAAAGCCTGGGCAGCCTTTTTATATTGCTAAGCCCCATCTGTATTGTGTTAATTTCTTTATGATGGTTTTTTATCTCTCTTAGAAGCCTGTCAGAGTCTCCGGAATTATCGTCAATAGTAGGTTTTGGCAGCTTTAAGAAGACTTTTGTAGATAATGGACTGTGCTTTAAAATCTTTGAAGCGCCTTTGTAATGCTCTTCTTCTATTTCTTCAACAGGCGTGTAAAGGCCTGACAGGCGCTTTGCCTTTATTTCTTCCGTAAGTATTTCAAGGTCCCCAAGCATTGATTCCTCAGGAACCAGGACTTCCATGTCAGATTCAGGCGTAGTCCTGCAGGCAAGCACATATCCTTCCTCCCGCTCTTTTTCAGAAATCCTTCCGCTGTCTTCAGTTATGTAATCGCCAATTTTCACTATAACCTTACACCTGCCGCACACACCCTCTCCCCCACAGCTATTATATATATGTATGCC
>CAKKRB010000117.1 GCA_919902485.1 Omnitrophica bacterium GWA2_41_15
CCTAATGACTCATTGATAAATGTTACCGGAAGGGAATAGCGGACTCATAATTTTTTAGGGTAGCAAATAGCAAAAATTGCTTTAAGTTTTCTATCCATAGCTTTTCGTAGTTGAAAGGAATTAAGCGTTTCAAATTGTTCTTTGAGAGCGCGTTTAACAGAAGCTGCTACATAAAGTGATTCTAATAGCCTCTGATAGGGTGTCTTGGGAGTATCATAACGCTTTATAGCCTTCCCGGCAACTAATTTTTTCTCTAACAGCTTGACTGAGGGCAAGAAGAAGTTATGATACAGGCGCCATTCCTTGGTGTATAAATCATTCATCAAAGGGACTACCCGAGGTTTATCCAGCCTGTGATAGCCAAGCCATTGCCTGACGTGAGTCCAGTTTTTCTGTTCAGCATGGGCATTATCATCTTTATGGTATGGCCTGCTTCTGGTAAATTGCACTGGCTTATCTCTTTGAGCGAAATGCCTTACCAAGTGGTAATTTAAGAACTCGGAACCGTTATCGCAGTCAAAGCCGAGCAAAGGGAAGGGCAGGTTTGATTCCATATTTTTAATTTGCTCTACTACGCCAACTTCGCCCTTTTGCCATACTGCTCTTTGTTCAGTCCAGCCAGTGGCTATGTCAACAAAATCTATGGTATAGGCAAAATCGCCGAGAAGAGATTCGCCACAGTGGGCAACAGTATCAGCTTCCATGAAGCCGGGACGCGTTTCATCCCACTGGTTTGTCTTGATAGGAATCTGTTTTCTTAAGAGAGTGCCTGGTTTTGTGGTAGTTCTGCCACGGCCTCTGTATTTTACGCGCGTAGGCTTAAGTAATCTGTCAATGGTGGGTGCAGATATTTTTAAAAGAGCCTTAACTACATCCAGCGATAATCCGCCAAACTCTTCTGCGTAAGACTTAAGCCACAAAGGCAGGATTACTTTTAAGCGTTTAGAACAAGGCAGGTTAGCAGCAAGCCAGATGCGCTTTAACGGTTCAAGTATTGAAGGCTTATTATATTTAGAAGGCTTGCCTCTTCTTTTAGGCTTTGGCTTGGTGAACCGTTTAAAATTATTTAATACCCTGATGGCGTGCTTCCTGTGGTAACCGCAGTTTGAGCAGAATTCATTAAGTATAGCAGTTTTCTCTTTTAGGCCCGCTCTTTTATACCTTAGGTATATTGCTTCAAGATATTCGTGTTTTGATCGTGGACTCATAATTTACCCCCTTTTAGGTTATATTTTCGGGTAACATCAATTATGAGTCAACGATACCTTAAAAAATTATTTTGGGTAACATTTAATGTGAGTCAATTCG
>CAKKRB010000118.1 GCA_919902485.1 Omnitrophica bacterium GWA2_41_15
GCCATTTAACTCCTTTTCTTAAATAAAATGTAATCTCAAGCCCGTCCTGTGAAACATCCAATGTCTCTGCCAGATCTCCTACAAGATTAAGATCTTTATCGTATTTTACAAGGCCGTTAAATACCAGGCTGCATATAGTGCCTGAAGAACTATCTGAAGCCAGAATAGGCACAAGCGTCCTTGGTTCTCCTATAGAGCCTGTAACTATAGTGTCTCCATACTCCTGGGTAAACCCGACCAAAAATAAAATTATAAATAAAAAGGCCGCTTTTTTAAAAGCGGCCTTAATGTTATTTGAAATTTGAAATTTGTTCATTTAGGCGCTGGTTCAGCTGGAACTGATGCAGGCGCAGCTTGAGGTATCCTGACATTATCTACAATAGACCTTGCCTGATGGCTTGAAATAACTGCCAGCGCAATACAGGTAGCTATGAACCCTATAGCGCACACAGCTGTAAGCCTTGTAAGCACAGTAGCGCTTTTTGTGCCAAACATGTTCTGCATCTGAGAGCCGCCAAAACTATCTGCCAGGCCTCCGCCCTTGCCTGCCTGGAGCAATATTACAGCTATTAAAAAAAGGCTTATGATTACGTGAACTGCTATCAGAATAGAATACATATGAATCCCTTCTTTATAAAATCGAATTTTCTACAATCTGGACAAATGTATTTACATCTAAACTTGCGCCGCCCACAAGGGCGCCGTCAATATCTTCCTCTGCCATTAATTTTGCGATATTATCCGGCTTAACGCTTCCACCGTATTGAATGCGGATCTTTGAACCTGCTTCTTTTTCAAAATGCTTCTCTATGAAATTCCTTATAAACTTATGCGCCTCCTGCGCCTCGCGAGGAGTGGCTGTCCTTCCTGTGCCTATTGCCCATACAGGTTCATACGCAATAATAATCCTGGAGACCTCTTCTTTTGTAAAATCCTTTAAACCCCTTGTAAGCTGTTTTTCAAGCACCTCGTATGTTGTGCCGTTATCCCTCTCTTCCAATCTCTCCCCAATGCACATTATAGGAATCATTCCATATTTCAGCACTGTCTTTACTTTTTTATTAACAGCTTCATCTGTCTCTCCAAAATAAGCCCTTCTCTCCGAATGGCCTATTATAACATACCTGACTCCCACATCTTTGAGCATCTTCGGAGAAATCTCTCCTGTAAAAGCCCCTTCTTCCTCCCAATACATATCCTGGGCGCCAAGCATGATGCTTGAATCTGAAATCTCGTCATAAACCTTGCCCAATGCCGTAAAAGCCGGGCATATTACAATATCCGCCTCCCCGAATGTATAAAATTTTCTCTTTAGCCCTATAGCTACGTCCAAGGCATCCTGGACTGTCTTGTGCATTTTCCAATTTCCAGCAATAATAGGTCTTCTCATTATCTCCCCTTATTTATCATTTAACGCTGCAACTCCCGGCAAAACCTTTCCTTCCATATATTCCAATGACGCTCCGCCGCCTGTAGAAATATGCGACATCGCATGTTCTAATCCAAACTTAGCGATTGCGCTTGCTGTATCGCCTCCGCCTATAATACTAATAGTCTTAAGGCCTGCTATAAACTTTGCAATGTCTTCTGTGCCTCTTGCGAATTTAGTTATCTCAAATACTCCCAAAGGCCCGTTCCATATAATCATCTTTGCGTTCCTTAATTCTTTCTTAAATTCATCAACTGTCTTTGGCCCTATATCTACTGCCATCCAGCCTTGCGGCACAGTATCAGTTACTACCTTTGTATTGCTCACAGCATCCACTTTATCAGCTATAAGATGATCTACAGGCAGCACCAGTTTAATTCCTTTTTGTTTTGCCTTCTGCACAATAGACTTCGCAACGTCTATCTTATCAGCTTCAAGCTTGGAACTCCCAATTTCCATTCCAAGGGCTTTTAAAAATGTATAAGCCATGCCTCCGCCTATGAGAATAGTATCAACTTTATTCATAAGGTTATCTATCACCATTATTTTGTCAGAAACCTTTGCGCCTCCTAAAATAGCTACAAAAGGCTTTGGCGGGTTTGAAAGAGCTTTGTCAAAATATTCTATCTCTTTTGCCAATAAAAATCCTGCAACGCACACTTTTATAAATTTTGTAACGCCTTCTGTAGATGCATGAGCCCTGTGAGCAGTGCCAAACGCGTCATTTACATAAATCTCTCCAAGCGAGGCAAGTTTTTTTGCAAAATCAGGGTCATTCTTCTCTTCCTCAGGATGAAACCTTAAATTTTCAAGAAGCACCACATCTCCATCTTTCATGCTAGAAACAGCTTTCTCTACATCTGGCCCTATGCAATCATCCAGTTTCTGGACATTTTTGCCAAGAAGCTCTGAAAGCCTTTTAGCAACAGGCGTAAGCCGCTCTGCCTCATTTACGCCTTTTGGCCTTCCCAAATGGCTCATTAAAATAAGCATTGCTCCATTATCAACAGCGTATTTTATGGTAGGGAGCGCTGCGGTAATTCTCGTATCGTCTTCTATCTTTAAGTCTTTATTGAGCGGTACATTAAAATCCACCCGCATCAAGACTTTTTTACCTTTAACAGGCACGTCTTTTATGGTCTTCTTGTTCATAATCCTGCTCCTTCGTATATACAAGATATTATATATACCACATATGCTTATTTAAAGCAATAAAAAAATCCGCCCAAGGAACCCCGGGCTTTGGTTCGACAAGCTCACCACACCTAAAACCATCCCGAGCGAAGTCGAGGGGAAGCCCGGGTGGGCTCCATTTTCTTAATACGCATTGGCGCGGTTGTCAGCAGAAATCATGAAGACCATCTTTTTATGGTCATCTATTGTGTAAAAAAATCGATAAGAACCTATCCTGTAACGCCATGTTTCAGGAGTATAATCTACGAGCTTTTTTATATTCTTGCCAAAATAGGGCTGGCGCTTTAACTGCGGATATACATAGGCGAGAAGTTTCTTTTGTATCCTGGCTTGTTGTCCTATGAATTCGGACTCCATATCTTCCAGGAACTGCTCTGTCTCAAATATCTTAAAGTTATCCAACCAATTTTCCTTTCTTATTTTTGGCATGGTTGTGGCCTGTTTTCAATTTTTCCAGCAGTTTTTTGTCAGACCTGATCTGAGCCATTTCAATCGGATCCACGAAATAAGACGCCTCAACTTCCTTTAGCACAGCAGTTGTTATAAAGTTGGAAATAGGCCTATGCTCGATCTTAGCCATCGTTGATATCTCTTTATATTCTTCTTCTGATAATCTTAATGTTATAACCTTGGACATTTTACCTCCTTATCTTTGTATTCAATTATATTCTATCATATTCTAATATATTTGTCAATACGATAGTCTTATATTAAATTTTAGTTCTCTGGCGCTTTCAAGCTTGATTTGCCATCTGGGGACTATGCAGGATGCCTGGAAGTTAAGCTCGTAGGCCCTCTCTGACTGGGATATTGTCTTGACAGGGAAATACCATATGCTTTCAGCCTTTTTTGAAAAAATAAAATCTACGCTCATGTCTCCGCCTGAATCCTTTATAGAAAATAGACTCGAGCCTGACACAGCTCCTGTGTCGTTAATACCGGCTATACGAGATTCTG
>CAKKRB010000119.1 GCA_919902485.1 Omnitrophica bacterium GWA2_41_15
TGGGGTGGATGAGGGGAATTGAACCCCCGGCCCCTTGAGCCACAGTCAAGTGCTCTAACCGCTGAGCTACACCCACCGTAAAAGGATCAGGATCTATTAAAAAGTAAGCTCAATAGATTTGTCTGAAGATTGTCTATCTTTATTGCCTTATCTTTGAAGTCAAAGCCCAGGATAAAGCTTGCTATCAAAGGCATTGACAGCTTCTGAACCGCATCTTTCAATATTATATCATTTATCCTGCAAAAACAATCAGCTTTTAAATCATTTTTTGAAACTAAAATTTTACTGTCCAGATTCAATTTACCCTTAACTATCCTGCCTTTTAAATATTTTTCGTGCAGATCCCAGAGCGTTTCAAGGGCCACGTCCTTGGCCTGGAGCTTTGCCTTCATAATAAAATCCCTGGTTATCAAACCTTCTATGCGTAAAGGCGATAAAACATCGGAATTCTGGTTTTTGATAAACCCTGCTAGCTCAAAACTAAAAGGCCTTCTGCCCAATAGATATATGGACGGGCTTTTAATGTTTCCGTTAATCCGGACAACCTCTGCCTTATTCTTGTTTCCGGGAACGTACACGAACGTTCCGTTTTCTATATTTATTCTGGAGATATAAAAAACAGTTTTTGAATCCTTTGAATACGCCTGGAGGCTATTATTTTTTAAAGCTCCTATATCCGCAAAATTATAATTTTCCCAGCTTTTTATTTTTACAACAGGTTCTACGAGTTTTATGCTGGAGAATATAAAAGTCTTCTTCAAAAATGCTGATTCATGGCTCGGATAAATATATACCTTTGAGACGCTTATGGTGTCATTTATCTTTACGCCTTTTAGCTCCAGGCAAAGCGGAAAGCTTACCCTCATATGAGCAATGGAAAGCCTTGCGCCAAAACTGTTTTCAAGGGCACTTACAACAAATGATTTAAGATTTCTGGCAGCGTAGTTATAACCAAAGACTAAACCCAGCGCTATAATAAATATAACTGCCAGATATATTGTTTTTTTAAACAAATGTTTCATAACCTTAATAGTGAGCAAGGTCGCCTTTACGGCGACCGCGTCGAACTATGGCGTCCCTC
>CAKKRB010000120.1 GCA_919902485.1 Omnitrophica bacterium GWA2_41_15
TTGAGGGTAAAAAATGTTAGTTTTAGCTGATTTAAGAAGTTTATCAAGGCAGGAGCTGGAAGATAAAATAACAACGCTTAAAAAATCTCTTTTTAATATGGTGTCTCAGAAAGAGGCAGGCCGCATAGAACAACCGAACGCTATAAAAGCTACAAGACGCGATATCGCAAGGATAATGACGGTTTTACGCGAGATGAAAAGGTAGGGGAGGGTTTGAAACCCTCCCCTACATAGGAAAGGTGATTAGATATGGAAGCCAGATCCAGCCGTAAGCAAAAGATGGGCACAGTAGTAAGCGATTCAATGGAAAAAACTATTGTGGTAAGAATAGACAGGACTGCGAAGCACCCTGTTTACAGCCGCGTGATATCCAAGTCTACTAAAGTTATGGCTCACGACGAAAAAAAAGAGGCAAAGACAGGCGATAAGGTAAGGATTGAGGAAACAAGGCCGCTTTCAAAGAATAAAAGATGGCGGCTGGTAGAGATATTAAAGTAACATCTAACATGATGGAATTAACCCTTTAGGGTTTCATTACGAGTACAGCCTAAAGGCTGGGTTCCATAGCAGAGTTTCATTTAATTTTAATAGGTTTAATTATGATCAGGATGAGGACAATATTGGATGTAGCGGATAATACAGGTGCCAAGAGGGCTTCATGTATAGGCGTTATCGGGAGACAGGGCAGGCGGATGGCAGAGGTAGGAGATATCATAACCGCTAATATAAAGGAGGCTTCTCCCGACGGCATAGTAAAGAAGGGAGAGGTTGTAAGGGCGGTTATAGTCCGGAGCGTCAATGCCCTGAGAAGGCCTGACGGGTCTTATCTGAGGTTTGATTCAAACGCGATAGTTATAATAGATGTCCAGCTTAATCCAAGGGGCACCAGAATTTTTGGGCCTGTTGCAAGGGAACTGAGGGATAAGAATTTCATGAAAATAGTTTCATTAGCGCCGGAAGTAATATAGGCTAATGTCCACCCCTGTCCACCCCGTAGGTGGCCCATATGGGCCACCTACGGGGTGGACAAAAGGTTAAACTTATGTCAAAAATAAAGAAAAACGACATCGTAAAAATATTAGCGGGAAGGGATAGCGGCAAGACAGGAAAAGTGCTTTCTGTTTTCCCAAAGAAGTCAAAGGCGCTTGTCCAGGGTATAAATATGGTTAAGAAGCACAGCCGCAGGAAAAGCAATGACCAACAGGGCGGGATCATAACCAAGGAAAGTTCTATAGATATTTCTAATCTAATGATTGTCTGCCAGAAGTGTTCAAGGCCTACCAGGATAGGGTACAGCAGTCTTTCAGACGGCACAAAGGTAAGAATCTGCAAGAAATGCAAGGAAATCATATGACGCCAAGATTATTAGAGAAATATAGAAAAACAATAATTCCGGAATTATCCAAAAAGTTCGGATACAAGAACAGTATGCAGGCCCCCAGGATCCAGAAGATAATTATAAATATGGGCGTAGGCGCGGGCAGAGAGGATATAAAGATTGTTGAACAGGCAATGGCTGACATGGCAAACATATCAGGGCAGAAACCTGTTATGACAAGGGCAAAGAAGGCAATAGCAAATTTTAAAATAAGAAAAGGCCTTCCTGTAGGCTGTAAGGTTACTCTGAGAGGCAACAGGATGTATGAGTTTTTAGACAGGCTTTTGAACATAGCGCTCCCCAGGATACGGGATTTCAGAGGCGTGTCCTCTGATTCTTTTGACCAGGCAGGAAATTATTCTCTCGGAATAAAAGAACAGTCGATATTTCCTGAAATAGACGTAGACAGGGTTCAGAGGATACAGGGCATGGACATAATAATGAATATAAAAACAGAGTCCAGGGATGAATCGTACGAGTTGTTAAAATTATTTGGAATGCCGTTTGCAAACAAGGAAAAATAGGAAAGGCAAGTATGGCAAAAGAATGTTTGATAGCAAAACAGAAAAAAGAGCCTAAGTTCAAAGTAAGAAAATACAACAGGTGTAAATTGTGCGGAAGGCCCCGCGCATATCTCAGGAAATTCCAGGTCTGCCGTTTGTGTTTCAGGGAAATGGCATCCAGGGGAGACATACCGGGCATAACAAAAGCCAGCTGGTAAGGGAGAAAATACATGAATTTAACGGATCCTATTAGCAATGCATTGACAGTAATAAGGAATGGAAGCAGGGCAAAGAAGATAAAGGTGGACATCCCTTTTTCCAAAATGACAGAGGAGATTTTCAATATACTGAAGAGAGAAAAATTTATAAAGGATTTCAAATTTATAGATGATAAAAAGCAGGGTGCATTGAGGGTTTATTTGAAATATACAAGAGACGAAGAATCTGCTATCAAGGGCCTGGCCAGGATCTCAAAGCCCAGCCTCAGGATTTATGTTAAAAAAGACAAAATCCCCAAGGTTTTTGGAGGGCTTGGGATAGCTATTTTATCCACATCCAGAGGTATTGTGACAGATACGCAGGCAACTGAAATGCAGGCGGGCGGAGAAGTTCTTTGTTACGTGTGGTGATATAAAGGGACTGTTGAAAAACTGGTAGCGATATGTTGCGCAACCTAAAGGTTGCGGCTACCACACGTAGATGACAAGGAGACTTTTTCAACAGTCTCATAAAGGCAAAGGCCGAGAATACCTTATGTAGGGGAGGTTTAAATCTCCCCTACAGCGATAGGAAATAAAATGTCACTGATAGGCAAGAAACCAATAAGTATTCCGGATAAAGTAAAGATTAAGATAGAATCAGGCAGGGTTTTTGTGGAAGGGCCCAAGGGCAAGCTGGACTGGGTCCTGCCTCCTTATGTAGAAGTAAAAATAGATAATACTACTGTCCTTGTTAAGAGATTAAAAGAAGATAAAATAGCTTCTGCCTATCACGGATTAACCAGGGCTTATGTAAATAACATGGTTAAAGGCGTAAGCGAAGGATACGTAGAGACTATGGAAATAGTAGGCGTTGGTTACCGCGCTCAGACAGACGGCAAAAAGCTTACTTTAAATCTAGGTTTTTCTCATCCAGTGGTTTATCTTATACCGGATGGCGTTACAATAAAGACTCCAGCCAAACCGAGCCATATCATAATAGAGGGGATTGATAAGGCAAAGGTTGGACAAGTGGCTGCGGAAATAAGGGCGTTTTTTGAGCCTGAGCCATACAAGGGCAGGGGCATAAGATATTTAGGGGAGTTTGTCAGAAAGAAAGCAGGTAAGGCAGTCGGAGGGACTGAGAAATAGAATGAAAAAAAAGATTAAAAACCAATCAGAATCAGGAAGAATCAAAAGGCATTACAGGATACGGAAACGTTTATCCGGCACAAAAGAGGTTCCAAGGCTTATTGTGCACAGGAGCCATAGTAATATTTACGCGCAGTTTGTAGACGACATGGCGCAGAGCACCATACTTTCTCTTTCAACCAATGACCAGGCTTTTAAGAAAGAATTCGGGGCTAAAGGCGGAAATGTGGAAGCTGCCAAGAAGCTGGGCGCTTACATCGCAAGAGAGTCTACTAAAAAAGGCATTCAAAAAATTGTGTTTGACAGAGGCGGATATTTATATCACGGCAGGATAAAGGCGCTCGCAGACAGCGCAAGAGAAGCAGGGTTGAAGTTTTAAGGAGGAGCAATTGGCAGAGAGAATTCAAGCAAAAGATAGAATGGCGCGAAGATTGGATGCATCCCAGGAAGAACAGTATATAG
>CAKKRB010000121.1 GCA_919902485.1 Omnitrophica bacterium GWA2_41_15
TGCCGAAACTTTTCTGAGGTGCCTCAGGCTCCAGGCTGGCTCAGCGGACGAGCGACCCTTCGACAAGCTCAGGGTTCTTAGAGTCCCGAGCGAAGCCGAGGGACGAGAATCGGCGCGGAGCGAAGTCCGCCACGCCGGGGCGGACGAGCGCCCTTCGACTTCGCTCAGGATGGTTCAAGGTGGTGAGCTTGCCGAACCATCTTTTCGAAAGCCTGCCAGGGATGGCTATTACGATATATATTACCTGTCTATTCAAATAATACACTAAAAAGTTAAACTTTCCTTGTCAATGTAAACCAAATATATTATAATAGTTTACAATATAGTCATATTCTAACTAGACCTGAGAGGGTGTTTGTATGAACAGGGAAGAAATAAGCAGGCTTTTAACCTTACCGCTTGCCAGATTAATTGCAATGGCCAATGAAACAAGGCAGGAATGCGCAGGTTCAAAAATAGAGCTTTGCAGCATAATGAATGCAAAATCCGGGCTTTGCAGCCAGGACTGTAAATTCTGTGCTCAATCTTCCCGCTACTCCACCGGGATAAATACCTATTCTTTAAAAACCAGGGGCCAGATGCTGGAAGCTGCCAGGCGTGCTAAAGATATAGGAGCGGAAAGGTTTGATATAGTTACCAGCGGAAATAGATTAAACAGGGATGAGTTAAGTATAATTGCTGATGCAATCCAGGAGATAACCAGTAAGATTGGTATAAAGATGTGCGCGTCTTTAGGCAGCATGGAAGAAAGGGATTTGCGATTACTGAAAGAAGCAGGTTTAACGCGCTACCACCATAATCTTGAAACCTCCGAGAACTATTTTGCTAAAGTAGTTACAACTCACACATTCCAGGACAGGATAAAAACCATTAAAGCAGCTAAAAAAGCAGGCCTGGAGATTTGCAGCGGCGGGATAATTGGCTTAGGAGAAACTATTGATGACAGAATCCAGATGGCGCTTGTATTAAAAGAGCTGGATGTGGACTCTGTGCCTGTTAATATTTTAGTTCCTATAGAAGGCACTCCTTTTGAAGATAGGGCCACGCTGTCCCAGAGCGAAGCAATAAAAACAATAGCGCTATTCAGGATTATCCTGGAGGCGAAGACGATAAAAATAGCGGCAGGCAGGGAATCTATTCTTAAGGATTTTCAGGCTCTGGCCTTTATGGCAGGAGCCAATGGAATGCTTATAGGCGGTTATTTGACCATTAAGGGAAGAGAAGTTGACGAAGACCGGAAACTGATAGAAGAGGTAAAAATGTTATGGCAGAAATAGATGAATTCTTAAAAGAAAAGCGAGAGAGCGGGCTTTTAAGAAATTTAAGGCCTGTCTCCAGTAGGCATAAAGGCAAGATTGTAGTAGAAGGTAAAGAATATATTGATTTTTCTTCCAATGATTATCTGGGGCTATCTGCTCATCCAAGGCTTATCAACTCAGCTAAAAATGCGATAGACGAGTTTGGTGTTTCCAGCTCTAGCTCCCGTCTTCTCAGCGGGGATTTGACGCTGCATCATCTGCTTGAAGAGAAAATCGCGCAATTTAAAAATAAAGAAGCGGCCCTGGTATTTAACTCCGGATATCAGGGAAACCTGGGTATCATAAGCGCGCTTTTTACAAAGGGCGACTGTATATTTTCAGATCGCCTGAATCATGCCAGTATCATCGATGGTATTTTATTATCCGGCGCTAGGCTTTTTCGTTTTCACCATAATGATAGCCGGCATCTTGAGACTTTGCTCGAAAAAGAAAGAGCAAGATACAGGAAAGCCCTGATTGTCACAGAGACAGTTTTCAGCATGGATGGTGATAAATGTCCGCTAAAAGACCTGGTATGTCTGAAGGGAAAATACAATTGTGAAATCATGGTTGATGAAGCCCACGCTACAGGAATATTCGGCAGGAACGGCAGCGGCATAGTTGAAGAACAGGGGTTAGATGGAAAGGTTGATTTTATTATGGGCACTTTCAGCAAGGCATTGGGAAGTTTTGGCGCTTATTTAGCTGCTTCAAAAAAAGTAGTTTTTTATTTGATAAATACTTGTAGAAGTTTTATATATTCAACGGCATTGCCTCCCGCTATAATCTCGGCTAATCTGGAAAGTATCGAACTTATCAAAGACGAGCCGGAACGCAGAGAGAAACTTTTAGAATCTGCCAGATATTTTCGTCATGCTTTGAAAAGTAATGGTTTTGGCGTAAAAGGGGATTCCCAGATAATTCCGGTAATCTTAGGCGATAATCTTAAAGCCATAGAATTTGCCAAGCGCCTACAGGACAAAGGATATTGGATTTTACCCATAAGGCCGCCTACTGTTCCCCAAGGCG